>VBMR01000139.1 GCA_005878325.1 Methanobacteriota archaeon
GATGATGTGACCTCGAAGGCCGACAACCCGCGTCCGGTCCGGCTCCTGGCCGAACTCGAAGACAGACGTCCCTTCGACGTTCGACCGCTTCGCCTTCCCGTCGCTGAGGATGGTCGCGATGCGGATCGCGGCGTTGAACTTCTCGGTCACGATGAGCCGAGGCACGGAGCCGTTCTCACGCGGAGGGCTCTATTTAATCGTTTGGCGGTGGTTTTGTGCCCCACGGACGTTTTCGCGCGCGCGTTTTCCGCGCGCGCGTTTTCCGCGCGTGCGTGCGCACGAACGTTCAATGGCCTCTTCCCGATTCGAACGCCTTTCGGATCGCTTCGGTTGCGGCCTTCGGGTCCGGCGCGTTCATGATGGCGGAGATGACCGCCACCCCCGCGACGCCATGGCGTGCGACCGTCCCCGCGTTCTCCGCGGTGATCCCCCCGATCGCGAACACCGGAAGCCGCGACCGTTTGACGATCGCATCCAGGACGTGGAGGGGCAGGACGGGCTCCTCCGGTTTCGTCGGACTGGGGAAGAATGGACCGGCCGCCACGTAGTCTGCGCCGTTCGACGCCGCGGCTTCTTCCTCGCCGTTCTTCCCATAGACCGTGACGCCGATGATGGCCGTTGGTCCGAGGAGGGCTCGTGCGATCCTCGGAGACGGATCCTTCCGGCCCACGTGGACGCCGTCCGCATCGACACGTCGCGCATACTCGGGATCGTCGTTCACGAGGAAGGGGACCTCGTGGCGTTCGCACAGGGCCTGGAGCATCCGAGCGATCTCAAGCCGTTCCCCCTCTGGATACGTGCCCTTGTCTCGGAATTGGACGATCGACGCGCCGCCATCGATCGAGGCCTCGACCATTGCCAACAGTTTGGAGATGGGACGCTTCGGCGACGTGACCAGATAAACGCCGCCCGGGCGGGGACGGCGAGGCGTCTCCGGTGTCAGGCAATCTCCCCGGAGAGCGCGCGGCTGAAGGCGACCCAGAAGGGGTCCCGGTCCGCGGGGCGGAACGGCCGACCGCGGTCGCGACAAGGTCCGCCTTTCTTCGTGAAGGCCCCGATGTCCGAGGCCACGATGCGTTTCCGTTTCAGGCGGGCGAGGACTTCCGCCGCGGCACCTTCCTCGACCGCGATGAGCAGCGTCCCCTCGCTGATCGCATCGAGCGGGTCCATGTCGAACACCTTGCAGACCGCCGCGGCGGATTGGTCTATGTATGCCTTCGACAAGTCCACCTCGACGCCGAGGCCCGAGGCCTGCGCCATCTCCCACACCGCGTTGCGGACGCCTCCCTCCGTCGCATCGTGCATCGCCCACACGCCACCGCGGCGAAGCCCGAGGGTCGCTGCCGCCAGAGCGTCCTCCACGGTGCTCATGGACTCGAACAGGGCCTGTGCCTTCGCGGTCATGTCGGCACCGAGCCTCCGCTCCACGACCTGGGGGAAGGTGTTCGAGAGGATGGCGGTGGCCTCGAGGGCCGCGGTCTTCGTCACGAGGAGGCGATTCCCCGGGCGGGCCATGTCCGCGGTGACCCAGCCGTCCTTCGGCGCGATCGCGAGGAAGGTGGCCCCGCCCACCATCGGGTAGGCGCACCCTTCATAGCGGCCCGTGTGGCCCGTGACGATCGCGGCGCCGACCTTGCGGCACTCGCGGTCCATCACGCGGAGCATCGTCTCGATCTGGTCGTCCTCGATGTCCATCGGGAGGTTCCAGTCCATCGTGACGTACTGCGGCGCCACGCCGGAGGTCGTGAGGTCCGACGCGAGGATGTGGAACGCGAACCAGGCGGCCCTCTCCCATCCGTACGCCGGGACGATGTAGATCGGGTCGGTCGTCGAGATCATCGCGCGGCCATCCGGGAGGCGTACCACGCCGACGTCGACGCCGTTCGCGGGTCCGACCGCGATGTCTTTTCGCCGCGTGCCGAGGTGGCGCGCAATCACGGTCTCGAAGAAGGCGCGGCTCACCTTGCCCATCGGATACTTCGGTGGCGGTCGATCCGTCACGCTACGACTCCTCGGATCCCGGGGCTGAAAAATCTCCTCGCGTTCCCTACGCCGGCATGATCCGGATCAGGTTCCAAGGGTCTCTCCCTCACGCGGGAGACTCTCAGCCCGTCTGGGCTCCCCGGCGTCTCCAAAGGGTCTCGGCTATTGAACGTTTGCTCGGGTGCCGTCCGTCGCAGCGAGAAGGGTCGCGACCTCGCTCGGGTATTGCGCGACCGGAACGCCCGCATCCTGGAACGCCTTCATCTTGGACTCCGCGGTCCCCTTGCCGGCTTGGATGATCGCTCCCGCATGGCCCATCCGCTTCCCTGGCGGGGCGGTCCGTCCCGCCACATAGGCCACGACGGGCTTCGTGACCTTCCGCTTGATGAAGTCCGCAGCCTCCTCCTCCGTCGTGCCGCCGATTTCCCCCACCACGACGATCCGCTTCGTCTGCCTATCCTTCTGGAACATCGCGAGGGCCTCGACCATGTTCGTGCCGTTGATTGGGTCCCCTCCGATCCCGATGCACGTCGACTGCCCGAACCCCGCCTGGGTCATGGCATTCACGATCTCATAGGTCAGGGTGCCGCTCCGAGAGATGACGCCCGCGTCGCCCTCCTTGAAGATGTGATTCGGCATGATGCCCATCTTCCCCTGGCCTGGCGTCGCGATGCCGGGGCAATTCGGTCCGATGACCACCGTGCCCTTGCTCCTCGCGTACGGCATGACCTCGAGCGCGTCGTGAAAGGGGATCCGCTCCGTGATGATCACGAGGAGCTTGAGTCCCGCCTCGATGGCCTCGATCGCGGCATCCTTCGCGTACGGCGCTGGGACGAACACGATGGATGCGTTCGCGCGCCGTCGCCGGACCGCCTCCCGCACGCTGTCGAAGACGGGCACGCTTTCGACCTTCGTCCCGCCCTTTCCAGGGGTCACCCCAGCGACGACCTTTGTCCCGAACGCCTTCATCCGTTCGGTGTTGAACTGCCCCTGATGGCCCGTGATCCCTTGGACGACAACGCGGGCCCGCTTCGTCAGGAGGACCGCCATTTCAGGTGCCTCCCGCCTTCACCTTGACCGCAAGCTCTGCGGCCTCCTCGATTGTCTCTGCCGCCGAAGATGTTCACCAGGATCACGGCGGGATTGGCCTTGATGAGGATCTCGAAGGCCTGCTTGACCTTCTCCGGGTCGTCCGTCCCGCCGAGGTCGAGGAACGTGCCGCCCTTCCCGCCCTTCAGGTTCAGGACATCGAGGGTGGCCATCGTCAGGCCGGCGCCGTTCGCGATGACCCCGATGTCCCCGTCCAGCTGGATGAACACGATTCCTTTCTCGTGGGCCTCCTGTTCGAGCGGAGTCCGATCCTGGTCCAAGCCCGCGTAGTCCGGATGGCGGTACTCTGCGTTGTCGTCGACGACGAGCTTGGCATCGCCCGCGATCACCTTGCCATCTGTGGTCAGGACGAGCGGATTGATTTCCACGAGCTCCGCGTCCTCCTTGCGGAAGAGGTCGTAGGCCTGGCGCGCGATCGCGGCGACCTGGTCCGCCGTTTCCTTCGGGAGCTCGAGGGCCGCTCGCAGGGAGCGCAAGAGGTACGGCTGGATTCCGATCATCGCCGGGACGTGCTCCATGAACAGCTGGTCCCGCGGGACCTGCTCGACCTCCATCCCGCCCATCGCGGTCGCCATCAGGAGGGGCTCGCGGGCCGAGCGGTCGATCGTCAGGCTGAAGTACAGCTCCTTCTCGATCGGGAGCCGTTCCTCCAGGTAGACTTGCTTGACCGTGTACCCATGGATGTCCATCCCGAGGATTTCACCCGCGACGCGCCGGGCCTCGTCTAAGCTCTCCGCCGGCTTGATCCCGCCCGCCTTGCCGCGGCCGCCGACGAGGACCTGGGCCTTCACCATGCACGGGAGCGGAGGGTCAACGATATCCTCGGGCCGCGAGGCGAGGACGCCGCGGGGAACCGGGATTCCATAGCGGGCGAAGATCTCCTTCGCCTTGTGCTCAAGGAACTTCATCGCGGTGCGCCGATGGCCGTCTGTCGATTAAGGTTTGCCGCGGGAACATAGGACCGTCGACGGCTTTCTGCCGAATTCATACCTCTAAGTAGAGGTATACGAACGAGCAGAGAGGCCAGTGGGCGCAGAGGGCTCTCAGATTGGCGTGCCCGCGCTCATGACGAGGTCGCGGAAGGCCTTCATGATCTTCTTCGTCGTCGGGCCGGGCTTGCCATCTCCGATCGACCGGCCGTCGACCTCGACGACCGGCGCGACTTCGGCGGCGGAGCCGGTGATGAACGCTTCGTCGGCCGCCCAGACGTCGTACAGGGTGAAGAATTGCTCCTTCGTCTCGAAGCCGAGCCCCGGAGCCAGTTCGAGGACCGCCTCGCGCGTGACACCGGGAAGGTTCGTCGACGTGAACGGCGTCACGATCGTGTGGTTGCGGACGATGAAGATGTTCTCCGCACTCGCTTCCGACACGTAGCCGTGGATGTCGAGCAAGAGGGCCTCGTCCGCGCCGTATTGGTTCGCCTCGATCTTGGCCAGGATATTGTTCAGATAGTTCAGGGACTTGATCGAGGGGCTGAGGCTCTGCGGCGGCACTCGCCGATAGGAAGACGTAACGACCTTCAGGCCGCGGTCGTAGGCCTTGCCGAGGAGGTTGATGCTCGGCTGCGCGATCACGATGATGCTGGGACCGGTCTTGCACTTCCGCGGGTCCAGGCCGAGGTCCCCGGGGCCGCGGGTGATGATCGGCCGGATGTAGCCTTCCTTGATCTCGTTCTTCCGGCAGGTTTCGAGGATGATCTTCGCGAGTTCCTCCTTCG
>VBMR01000140.1 GCA_005878325.1 Methanobacteriota archaeon
GGAAGGAGCCGTTCCGATACCTCGTCAACGACGAGCGCTTCCGGGCCGTCCCGGGTGTCCTCGAGTTCCCGGGGACGGGGGGCGGCTACCGGAGGGAACTCAAGCTCCTCCGATCGTTCGTCACCGGGCCGAACCCGCCCACGTCGCTCCAGGGGCCACGCGGCAAAGGAGTCGCTCGCGGAACCGCGTGAGAAAGCCGTACGCGGCGTGCACGCGCGACATCAGGGTCGGCGAGTCGCGCAGAATCCCTCCCAACCCCGCGCCCATCGGCAACGCCTCGATCAGGGTCGGCACCGCATCACCGCCCGTCGTGACTCGGCCGTTCGGGGAGACGATGTGGAAGGCCTCGAGGACCCGGTCATCCGGGATTTCTTTGATCAGCTCCCGCGAAGTTTGGATCGTCCGGAGATGGATCCGCCCCCGAAGGTCGACCGCATGGACCCACCGACCAAACGCGCTGCAGATGCCGCAGTCGCGGTCGAACAGGAGGATGTACTCCCGCGTCGCCATAGGTCCCGGCCTTCATACTCGTGGGACCGACATAAACCGCACGCACGCATCAAACGAGTCCTGATCACCGCCCGACCCGAGGAGACCAGAGGACCTTTTCCGCGGTCCAGCGACCGTCGAGATCGGCAACCTTGTTTAAGGTTGCATTGGTCTAGAACGGGAGTTTGCTCAGTCCAATCGCGAGGGGTAAAAGGGCCTCCTCGGTCCCGAGGAACTTGGCGGTCTGGAGCACCGCATTCAGGTAGATGATCGTGTGCTCCTTCTCCCCGACCGTCCACTGGCCGTAGAAATCGACGACCATCTCCAGGATTTCCTCGAGGGCAACGCCTCCCTCGAGCGCGTGCCGGACGGTCTCTTCCGCGGGCGGCGACTTATACCGCAGGCTCGACTCCAGCGGGGAGAGCATCGAGTGGCGGTCCCCGTGATGATGCTCGCCGAGCCGAAGGAACTCGGGATACCCGAACCGGGTCGTCAGGGTGCGGTACAGTTTCCAGGAGAGCCAGGCGTTCTCCGAGGGCGTGAGGAATCGGCTCGCGAGTCGCGCGTCGTGGACCTCCGCGAGCGTGTGTCCGAGGAACCCGGGCTCCGCGCTCGCCGCGATCAGCAGGGGCCGGTACGCCTCATCCGCGAGGCCTTCGAAGGCGAGGGCCCGCAACGGGGCTTCGACCCGGTCGAACTCCCACTCGTCGAGGTGGTGACTCAGGGCTTGCACGTCCGCCTTTCCGGATCCTGGCCCGTTCAGGATCGGGATCTCGAGGGGCGCCACTCCTTGGAGGCCGACGGCTTGGACGTGCCCGAGATTCGCAATCGGCACGAGGCCGGCCGGAAGGCCGAGGACGGACGCAATCTCGGAGTACCCGACCGCGAGGGCGAGGTTGTGGCCGAGACGCCCAAGATCGTCGAGGGAGGTCCGGATTGCGAGATGGGCCGCCCGCTCGATGCCATGGTCGAGGGCGATGCGGGCCAGGAGGGGCGCGGCCTTCGGTCCCATCCGCTCGAAGACGAACTTGCGGTACGCGCGGGCTTTCTCGCCCTCCGATGCCGAGGGGATCGCGCGGGCCTCCGCCTCGACCCCGGATGCGGTGAGGCGCCGCTTCTGGAGACTGAAGTTGTAGAGGACAAGGAATCGAAGCAGACCGAGCCCTCCCGGAGGTCGGGTGAGGCGCAGGAGCTCGCGACCCGCCTGAATCGTCAGGACGCCATGCGGGGTATGGAGTTGCGGGTCGTCGTGATTCGAGACGACCGGGAGGAGGGCGTGCAGGATGGGAGCCCCATTCGCGGGATCTTTCATCAGGTCGTCGAAAAGCTGGACCCCCGCTCTACGATGTCATCGTCCTCGGCTCCGGTCCTGCGGGTCTCACCGCCGCCATCTACACGCCGCGAGCGGGCCTCAAGACGCTCGTCATCGCGGGGACAACTCCCGGCGGCCAGCTGACGACCACCACGGACGTCGAGAACTATCCGGGTTTCCCGCAAGCCATCCAAGGTCCCGAGCTGATGGAGCTTTGGCGGAAGCAGACGGAACGGTTCAAGGCGGACTTCGTCGACGACAACGTTTCGAAGGTCGACTTCAAGCAACGGCCCCTTCGAGTGTGGACCTCGGATGTCGCGCACGAGGGACGAACGGTGATCGTGGCGACGGGGGCAAACGCAAAGTACCTCGGCCTTCCCAGTGAGGAGCGCCTCAAGGGACGTGGGGTGAGCGCGTGCGCGGTATGCGACGGCATGTTCTTCAAGAACCTCGAGGTCGTCGTGGTCGGGGGCGGCGACACCGCGATGGAGGAAAGCCTCTATCTGTCGAAACTCACGAAGACGGTCACCGTGGTCCATCGTCGAAACGCGTTCCGCGCGAGCAAGATCATGCAGGACCGTTTGTTCAAGACGCCCAACATCAAGGTGATGTGGGACTCCGAGGTCGTGGACGTCCTGGGTGAATCGAAGGTCGAGGGCGTTCGAATCAAGAACCGGAAAACCGGAACGACGTCGGACTTGAAGGCACAGGGTCTCTTCCTCGCGATCGGCCACGAGCCCGCGACCGACTTCCTGCGGGGACAGGTGCGCCTCGACCGCGGGTACGTGGTGCTGGTGCCGCACGATGGCCTCGCGACCGCGACGTCCGTGGACGGCGTGTTCGCCGCGGGCGATGTCCACGATTTCCGCTATCGACAGGCGGTGACTGCCGCGGGCTTCGGGACGATGGCCGCGCTGGACGCGGAACGATGGCTCCAGAAGTCCGGCCAATGACCCTGACGAAATCTTGAAGTCGGTTCGACCCTTAGACCGCCTTGAGACGGGACATGGTGCGCATCTTCCGCGGCGGGACCCTGGACGAGCGGTTCGAAGGATCCGTAGTGGTGATCGGACCGCGCCCGACGACTATGACGGGGCTCGTCCGCGGTGACCTATTCGTCCGCGACAACAGCGTGTGCGACGTCACCGGCATGGTCTCGGGCAACCTGCTCGCGG
The DNA here is from genome assembly GCA_005878325.1 of Methanobacteriota archaeon. Taxonomy (GTDB): domain Archaea; phylum Thermoplasmatota; class Thermoplasmata; order RBG-16-68-12; family RBG-16-68-12; genus RBG-16-68-12. The sequence continues at coordinate 2,977 of VBMR01000140.1, forward strand.
AACGCACGGGGAAGGCCATCCTCCACGGCCTCGTGACGAAGGCCGCGAAATCGGCGGGGGGAGACCTCGAGGTTTACGGAATGGTCCAAGGAGACGTGCTGAACGAAGGCGGCCGATTGTTCGTCGACAAAGGCGCCGTCGTCCGGGGCAAGGTCCTCGGCCAGACACACCAGGGCCCGATTCCGCCACCGGAGAAGGTGGCGACGCCTCCGGCAGCGCCCGCACCCGCGGCGCCGAAGCCGCCTCCGCCGCCGAATCCGTGATCACGTCTCGACGATCGGCTCGACCGGCGTCTCCCGGAGCGGCATCTTGTCGGGGTTCTTCTCCCCGCCCGCGAACAGCTGAAGGTACGGGATCAGGTTCCCCATGATCCGGTTCTCCGCCTTCCGCAGGTGCTCCTCGTACGTCGAGCGGCTCACGCCCAAGCTGCGCGCGATGTTCTCCGTCGTCACCTCGCGGGGCGAGTTGTAGTATCCGTAGCGGTGGGCCTTGAGCATCGCGTCCATCTGCTTCTCCGTCATGTCGCCGAACAGGGTGTTCACCCACACCGTCGAGGGCAAGATGCTCAGCGGCAGCTCCCGCTTCCGGATGAGTTCCGTCGGCCCGCGCTTGTTGAAGTCGCGGAACAGGTCGCGGGTCCGCGACTCGTCGAAGGCGATGAGACGGAAGTGGCCCCATCCGTCCTTGTAGATCGCGGGCGGGGTGTCAATCATCTCGTGGGCTTCCCAGATGTTCCACGGGCTGTCGAGGTTGCCGCAGGTGCACTTCAGCATGAAGATGCGGGAGTCCTGCGCCTCGACCCATTGATCGATGCACTTGCCCGCCTTCCGGATTTCCTTCGCGATGTCCGCCAGGATCGTCTCGTCCAAGGTGGGCACCTGGACGAGCTCGCGGTTCCAGATGCACCACATCGAGATCGGGAGGCCCGGATGCCGGGCCGAGATCTTCATGAACGGGTAGTCGTACTGCGTCCGGAACGAGATCTCCCAGAGCCCCATGACGACCCAATCCCCTCCCGTGGGCATATAGGTGCTGCCGTCATATGACGGCCGTCAAAGGCGGGTCAAATCGGTTCCTCTCGGCCGTCTTATAGGGTTCTGAGGTGCAAGACATGTATCTGATTGGACCCGGAAACACACGCATTTGGACGGACAGCAACCGCAATTTCACGCTCCGAGAGTACGGGCGGCTGGAATACGGCACCGCCGACATCGGATGGCTCGTGGCCTCCACGAGGCGGTCACGGCCAACCCGGAAGAAAGCGGCGCGTCCCTTGTCCGTCCGCCTGCGGTACTTCCTGAACTCCTTTCGAGGTTTCGCCGCCTTCGATCTCCAGAGCCGGGACCAGACCGGCCACTGAAGGCGGCGCCAGGTTTTTATCGCACGGACCCCTCCTCAGATCGGATGGCAGAAATTCTGATTCGCTACTGCCTTCCCTGCCGATACCAGCCGAAGGCGCTCCAAGATGCGGACGCGATCCTGAAAGAGTTCGGGGCCTCCGTCACCGCCTTGCGTCTCGTCCCCGGCGATCACGGCGTGTACGACGTCGAGGTGGACGGTCAGCGAATCTGGTCCATGGATGAGGCGGAGCGTTTCCCGGAGAGCTCGGAATTGATCCAGTCGATCCGGGGCCGGATCCCACCGGCCAAGGGCCGCCGGGCCTGATCTGCAGACCCCGCCACCGGAGGGGTATCTCCCTTCTGCCGTCATATGACGGCCGTCTATGGCGGGTCAAATACTGTCGTCCAGGGCGTCTTTCTCCCCTGCATGTACGAAAACACGTATGCGTCGTTGGCAATGGGGAAGACGTTCGGCGCTGGGATTGGAACCGGTGCGCTGGCGGACTATCTCCGGTGGGAATATCAGCCGGCGGACCGATCGAGTGTCCTCGCTGCGTTCTCACGCCCCGACTCCCGCGGCCTCTTCGGAAGGATCGCATTGCGGCTGCGGCCTCAAGTGAAAGCCGTCCGGGTCGAAATAAGACGCCCGCATGCGGTCCGACGACCCTTGCGCCTATCCGGGCGCGTGGTCTCTGGCCGCACTCGGCACGCGCTCCCGTAGCCTCGAGGAACCGCTAGGCAATCGAGAGGACGACTTTTCCGAACTGCTCCCCGCGGGTGAGGTACTCGTGGGCCTCACGCGCTTGGTCCAGCGGGAACACGCGGTCCACGACCGGCTTCAACCGGCCCATGAAGACGAGCTTCATGACCTCCTCGAACTCCCGCTGATTCGCCATCGTGGAGCCGAGGACGGAGAGCTGGCGCCAGAACAAGTATCGGGCGTCGAGCTCGAGCATCGGTCCCGTCGTCGCGCCCGGCACGAGGATCCGGCCCCCCTTTCGGAGGGTCCGGACCGAATCCTTGAACGTCGCCTCGCCCACATGGTCCACGATCACGTCCACCCCGCGGCGCCCGGTCAGCTCCCAGATCGCCTTGGACCAGGGCATCGTCTTGTAATTCACCAGGACATCGGCCCCCAGCTCCTTCGCCCTCTGCAACTTCTCATCGCTCGAACTCGTCACGTAGACGGTGCATCCGGCGAGCTTCGCGATCTGGATCGAGGCGGTGGCGATCCCGGCTCCCGCCCCGAGGATCAACACGTCCTCGCCCGGGCGGATCGCCGCCCGGGTGACGAGCATTCGCCACGCGGTCATGAAGGCCAGCGGGGCGGCGGCGGCCGTCTCGAAGGCCAGGTCCGTGGGGATCTTTAGGGCGTTCTTCGCGGCGACCGCGACCCGCTCCGCGTAGGTGCCGGGAAGATGCTCGCCGAGGATCTTGTAATCGATGCACAAGGAGTCCTCGCCTCGGAGGCAATACTCACAGCGGCCGCAGGGGACGCCCGGATTCAGGACCACGCGGTCGCCGACTTCGAGGTCCGTCACATCGGAGCCGAGTTCCGCAATGTGGC
>VBMR01000141.1 GCA_005878325.1 Methanobacteriota archaeon
ATGCGTGATCGAGACCGGCCGAGCCTCCGCGGAGTGGAAGGCGATGCCCGTATCGATCCACCTCTGCGTCCGCGATGTGGATGCGATATACGACCGAGCGCTCAAGGCGGGAGGGGTGAGCTTGCACGGTGTTAAGGAGATGGAATACAACGAGCGGGCGTGTGCGATTCGAGACCCTTGCGGCAACAACTGGTATGTCGCGACGCACACCGGCAAGTCGTAACGCTTGCGGGTCCCACCGAGCCGCCTCGCCGAGACCTTAAATAAGGCTCCATCCTTCGAGCGTCTTCCATGGCCGAGAAGAAGTCCCGCGCCGCCGCCCGGAAGATCAAGGACAAGTGGAAGGCGAAGGCGTGGTACAACCTGCTCGCGCCGGAGATGTTCAACAAGCAACTCCTCGGCGAGACGCCGACCGACACGCCGGACAAGCTCGTCGGTCGAGTGACGGAGGTCACGGTCCAGGACCTGACCGGCGACTTCAGCAAGATGCACATCAAGCTCGCCTTCCGCGTGAGTTCCGTCCAAGGCCAGGACGCCCACACGCAGTTCGTCGGGCACGACATGACCTCGGACTACATCCGCCGACTGACTCGGCGGAAGCGGACGCGGACCGACCTCACGGTCGACGTCCTGACGAAGGACCACTGGAACGTCCGGGTGAAGCCCATGGCGATCACGGACCGGCGGATCCAGACGGCGAAGCAGCGGGTCCTCCGGACGATCATGGCGAAGGTTGTCTCCGACGTCGCTTCGAAGCAGTCGATTGGCGAGTTCGTCAAGGGGGTCATCAGCGGCGACCTCGCGAAGGCGATCGCCCTCGGGTGCAAGCCGATCCATCCCGTGTCGCGAGTCGAGGTTCGCCGGTCCGAAGTATGGGCGATGGGAGAGCTCCCTCCGCCGACCGAGGCGCCCGCCCCGCAGGCTGTGGCGGTGGAAGCGCCTGTGGAGGCAGTCACCGCGGCCGCGGAACCCGCGGAACCCTCGGAACCGGAGGAACCCGAACCCTCTCCGGAGGAACTTACTCCCGAAGAGCTCCCTCCCGAGGACGAGGACGGGTTGTAGTCCCGGCCCGAAGCGAACCCCTCGAGGGCGTTCCTCCTCGACCGCAGAGTTGCGCGGACCGCTGCCCCGCGGCAAAGAGTCCATTTTCGAACCCGCATCGATCCAGGTGGAGTCATCCCGCAGGGAATTCGATTGCAAGCCAAGCGTCAGGTCGGCCGCCGTTTTCGTCGCCGACGATCGACCCAGACAGCGAGCACGAGCCCTGCGATGGCGGCGGGGAAGGCGAGGAGAGGCGTGAGGTCGGGCGGCGCGAGGAGCTCGAACGTGTACGTCACGTTCACGCCGACGGCATTCGGGTTGTCCCACCACACCATGTAGTCCCCGGGACCGGGCACGGACCATGCGTCGTCCACACGGGCGGCGAGGGCGCTGTAGTATTGCACATAGCCGGTCGTGTTCGGATGGGCGTGGATCTCGAAGTAGACCATCGGTCCCACGCCCGCGTTCGCCGACCAGGAGAATCGGAGGGTATCGCCCGGCCCCGGCGGGATCCCGAGGTTCGCGATGTAGCCGTGGTACGTCGAATTGTTGGTCCCCTTGGCGGTGAGCCCGATGGAACCGCTTCGCGTGATCGGGGGGGCCCCGGCCAGATGGGCGCTCGCGGTCGGGGCGGCCGCGAGGAGGGACAGCCCGAGGACGAACGCGAGGATCGGCCCACGGGCGATCATCCGCCTCCGTCGAGTGGCACGTGGAACGTCGCCCGGACGTCGAACGCATCGATGCGGGAGAAGGTCACGTCCGCGCGCCAGACTCCGCGTCGACTCAGGGTCACGGTCTGGAAGAAATGATTCGGGTAGTGGGGACCGGATAGATTCGCCGTCGAGGGCGGGAGGGTGCTGTCCAACAGGGTCAGGGTGATCCGTCCCGTCGTGTTGTGGGCCTCGGCATCGAAGGGCGCCCCGGTTACCGCGTCGAACAGAGTGGTCGTGAACACGTAGATGCCCGGCGCCGACGGATAGGGGTCGACCAGGAGGTGGACGCGGAGGTCGTCCGCCGGGGCGTCGAGGGCGAATGGCATCGGGCCCGCGGCGACCGCGGCGGTCTGCATGGACGTGAGGAGGCCCGCTAGCAGGAGGACCGCGATCCCGAGGGCCGTCTCAAACCGCACGTTCGACACGAGTCGGCGGACCGCGTCTGTGGCGACCGGCTCCTCGACCGTCTTCGGGATCAGACGGAAGCGGTTGAACGCGCCCAGGGAAACCATCGGGGCGAAGAGGGCGATTTTCCCCAGGACGACCCAGCCGTACGGCGTCTCCAGCAGGGTCTCCCAGCTGCCGACGAGGAGGAGGGCGAGGATCACCCCGCCTCCGAGGATCATCGCGACGCCGTACGCGGCCAAGCGCGAGAACCGCCCGAGGACGATCCGGGCGAGCGGGGCCGCCTCCGACTCCCGGAAGAGGGAGCGGACCGCGACGATGCCCGCGAGCCCGCCGACCCAGAGGCCCACGCCCACCAGGTGCCCGGCGTCCGAGAGGACCGCGAGCGCCGGGATCAGGAACTGGAGGGTGGCGGCGCTCACGACGAACCAGCCCACGACGAGGGGCCCCGGGCCTACGGGAGCCGCCGCGGCGTGGGTGCCCACGCTGCCTGCCCCGATCGCGGCCAAGGCTAGGAGGACCGAAACCTGGATCGTCCGGGCGCTTTTCTCCGGCGCCTCGACCCGCGAACGTCCGAAGGCGCGGGAGAGGAGGACGAACAGGAGGGCGCCGAGGGCGAGCCGCGCCGCGACGGATTGCAGATACGGGGACTGGGAGAGGGCTTGGCCGATGCCGGATTCGTCGAGCCCGGTCGCGAGGACAAAGAGGCCAGCCATCGAACCCGCAAACGCGAACGCCGCGATGCGGCCCACGTTCAACAGCACCGGAAAGCCGACGCCATAGGCGCGGAGCGCCTGGACGTCGGGATCGCGGCCCGCAGGGATCCACATGAAGGTCGCCATCACGCCGATGCCGAGGACGACCGCGAGGCCGAAAAATCCGATGAACCGCAGCCCGACCTCGAAAGGGGACACGGGGCTGCCGCTCGAAGTGGGTCCCCCTGTCGGGAGCGGACCGGGAAGGGACCCGTCCGGATTCTGTACGACGTAGGAGAAGCCCCCCGCGGTCGCGTGTCCGTCGAGGGCCGAGACCGCACTCCAGGTGACCGAGTAGACCCCGGGGCCATTCGCCGCGAGGGACACGGACATCGTTCGGCGGTCCGCCGAATACGTCACGTTGGGCTGATCGAATCGGGTCCCACTCGTGTTCGTGACGGCGATGCCTCCCGTTCCAGGCTGGATCGTCTCGGAGAGGGTGACGGACACCTGGCCCGGCGCCGTCGCCAGGATCGAATTCGCGACCGGGTCCGAGCTGACGTACTGGGCATGGGCCGCCACCGGACCGCTCAGCGCGAGGCTCGCGACGAGGACCGCGAGGAGGCCGAGGACGATTCGTCGTGGATTCATTGGTCCTTCCGCGGGGCCCTTGCCATCCGACGTCCGGCGAAGAGGCCGACTCCGCCGACGATGAGCCCGAGGACCGCGAGGCCCAGCGCGAGGGCGAGCTGCACCTGCAGGGCGGCCATCGCCACGTTCGCCGCGTTGACCTGTCCCTGGAGCTCTCGCGCGGTGGGGTCGGGATCGGGGAACGCGAGGTCCGCTGCCACTCTGACGTCATCGAGGGTCACGTTCACGGCGACGGTCGTCACGGGCATCCCGAAAAACCCACGCAGGTGGACGAAATAGGCGCCTGGGCGCGTCGGGATCACGTCGAACGTGTACCATCCGTCGCGTCCGAATTGCGGTTTCAGGGCCTTGACATCACTCGCTGGGCCGGTCGAGAGGGTCGCGTTTAGCGTGTGCTCCGCCCCGAGAACCGGCGCCATCGTCCCGTTCAGGATCTGGAGGTCGAGTCCGTTCAGGACCCCCGCGATTGCGGGCTCTTGCCTCCACCCGACGAGGAGCTGATATTCTCCGACCGTCACCGGCTCATGCGCCGCGACGCGGCCCGATCCGCCGAGAAGGGAGCCGACAAAAGCGGCCGCAAGCAGCAGGCCGACCAGTCTCGCCGTTCGATT
>VBMR01000101.1 GCA_005878325.1 Methanobacteriota archaeon
ACGTGATCAAGAGGGCGGCCCGCTTGCCCGCCATCGCGGAAAGGAGCTGGGGAATCCAACCCTGCAACCAGCTGTCGCCCTGCGACACGGAGCAGCTGTGCATGTTGTTGCAGTCGTTGGGCGTGAGCCAGATGAAGTTCGTGCCCGCGTTGAGGGCCGCAATGACTTCGGCACTAGACCCTGGCAACAAGTTGGCGCATCGCGCCGTGTTACTCGTGATCGTCGTGTAGGAAAGGAACGGGAAATGGTCTTCTCCCCGCGGGGGATGGAGTCCGCATCCGGTGCCACTCGCATCTTCTGCAAAGGCCTTCCATGTGTGGCCGGAGGTCTCGATGAGGTCGACGATCGTCGGATGGTTCAGGTTCGGATGGTTTCCGTCTCCTGAGACTCCGAACGTGCTACCGCCGAGCAGCGAGATGTAGTTCGGCTGGGACGGATTCGTGGTGCTCGCCCAGTGCTGGGCAAGCGCGTATTGGTCCGCCAATCCGGTCATGTAGGTGGCGGGGCCGTAGATGTCCGAGAGATCGTGGTTCTCCATGAGCACGACGACGAGTTGGTCGAAGTTGTTCGTGGCCTCCGCGAAGACTGGGTCCGAGTCGGCCGGACCCGGCGCCGCCATCGGCAGCAAAGACCACGCGACGATCGCGAGGGCGATGAGAGCGATGGAGGCTGCGGCACTCCGGAGATGCGGGCGGCCGGCGGGAGGAACCAGGTTCACCAGCGGGGGATACCGCGGGAACAAAATGTTCACTATATTTCAATTGAGGTACGCTGGTCGAAGATGGTAATCACTTCCTAGAACCACGTGACGAATCCAGAGACCGAGACGGTCGAAGCAAGATTCGCCCTCCGTTCCCAGGGGAGAATGCATTCCCTACGGTGAAGTCGGCCGCGATGCGGCGATGCGCGGGGTCCATTCCTGAGCATCGCTTCTCCCGAAGGAGGCCCCTATCACCTGGAGATGGAGGGGAAGGACCTTTCCGCCGAGTGCAAGGGGTTCGCTTTCTTAGACGCAATCGTGTCGGCCCCTCTAATCTCTCCAGTCGTCGGGGCGGGAGTCGTCATAGCGCAGGCCCCGGGGGAGGGAGTCATCCCTCGGATAGCCATGGAGATGGAGACGGTAGTCACTGGGGCGGTCGTCCTCGGGGCGATGGTCCTCGCGATGATCCTCGCGATTGTTGTCGTGATGGTTGTCGCGGCGGTAGTCCTCGGGGCGGAATTCGTACACGCCGACATCGTCCGGGTTCAGTTCGTCGGATTCGGCGGCTGCCTCCTCCAGTTCCGCCGGCAGGATCGTCTCGTACTCGACCGGGGGCAGGAAGGCATTCGCGGGCTCGTCCGGCCTCCGACTCCGCAGGAGGACGTAGCTCGCCACCAGGAGGGCGAGGGCCACGACCGGCAAGGCCGCGGGAAGGATCTGCAGGAGCCCGCCGGATCCGAAGAACTCGGGCTCCACGGTGAACGTGGTGGAGGCGACGCTCTCGTGTCCCGCTTTGTCGACCGCCTTCACCTGGACCGTGTGCGAACGGGAGCTCCAGAATTGGCTGTAGCTCGGGGTGGCCCCGATTTTCTGGAACGAGCCGTTGTCGATCCGGACCTCATACCCCGCGATCCCTGAGACTTGGTCGGACGCGGTCCAGGAGACGGAAGCGGTCGGATTCGTCACCCGGCCGGTGGGAGCGAGGCCCGTGATGATCGGGTTCGTCACATCGACGGGAAGGGGCAACGACCGAATTGCCTCCAGATGTCCCTCCGCATCGGAGGCCCGATACTCCAGGGTGTGGTTCCCTTCGCCCAGGCTGAGGGGTCCCGTGTAGGTGAACCAAGGGCCGCGGTCGATGCGGTAGGCAATCGTGACGGTGGACCCGGTCGGGCTCGTCGCGGCGAGGGTCACGCTCACCACGGAGACATACCAGCCGTTCGCTCCGGGAGTCCCGGTGACGACGGGCGGCTTCGACATGGGGGCGGAGGGGTCCGAGACGCCTTCCGCGAGGAGGGCAAAGGTCGCGCGAGCGGGTTGTGAGGGGATCGTGAAGGCGAGGTTGCCGCTCGAGGAGGTGGTGTTCAGGACCGGTGTAGCACTGCCCGGTGCGGTCCGGGTCAACGAGTATTTCTCGCTCGGGAGAAAGCCCGCGCCCGTGAAGGCTACGTCTCCGAAGGCTAGGAGCTCGAACGTCACGCCGCCCGGGAGGAGGCTCGTCACCTTCAGCGTCGGAATCGAGCCCGACCAAGTCGCGGCCAGGTTATGGGTCTCCGACGTGACCTCGGTGTCGAAGAGGACGACGCCGCCGACCGTGGCAGAAAGGTTCAGGAGATCCCCGGACCAGGTGTAGGAAATCTGGGTCGCGGTCCCCAAGATCGACAGGAGCGCGGACGACATGTCCGCGGCGCGGATTCCCGGACCGAGGTCCACGACGGTCCCGCGGAAATCTGCGGGGAGTCGGATGCCGCCGGACGCCACCCCGGAGTACGTTGTGTCGTAGATCGTCTCGCCGAACGTCGTCGCGCCGGCATACGTGCCGTTGTCGACCACGTAGATCGCGGTGTCGACATCGGAAATGAAGTTCGACGCGAACCGACCGCGGTCGGCCCCGACCTGGATGCCCCAGTGAACCGAATGAATCTGGTTATCGACGACGAGCGTCTCGACCGAGTTCTGCCCGGTCGTGATGCCACGGGGGTAGTCCGGACCCACGACCTTCGGGACTGCGTAGGCATTGTAGACGAGGTTGGCCTCGATCCGCGTCCCGGTAGAGCTGAGGGAGGCGATCCCCGCCGCCGTCGCGTTCACGACCGTGTTGCGCGTCGCGACGACATTCGTTCCGCGGCGCGCGTCGTCGATGTGGATGTCGCCGATGTGGATGCCCTCCGTCAAGAAGGTCCCGCCGGTGTACGCGTTCACGTAATTGCCGAAGATCGTCACATCGTGGACGCCCCGATCCGCCTCGATGCCGAAGAGGTGATCGACCGTCGCGTCCAGCTGAACGTAGTTCGCCCCGATGTAGACGTCGCTCGATCCCTCGCGCACGGAGATTCCGTACGCGTGCCCGGAGTTCACGATGAGATTATTCCGGATCGTCACGTGCGAGGTGCTGAGGACTTCAGGATAGTGGCCGAGCTGAATCCCCTCCCACTGGTTCGCGTCGTAGAGGTTCACGATCTTGTTGTTCTGGATGACCACGTAGGCATTCGTGGACTCGATCCAGATGAGGGCCGGCGCGCCTGGGTAGAGGCTGCCATCGATGACCCAGTCGCTGATGATGTAGGGGTCCGCGGGGGCGCCGGTCCCGCGGCGGACGCCGTTGTCCGAGGTGAACGCGCTATTGTTCCCAATGTAAATGGGGAAGTGGTTCTCGAGGATCGACGGATTCGTCAAGCCGAATCCAGGAGGCGCCCCGACGTCAATCGAGGCCGCCTCCGTCACCGCGACCTCGCGCGCTGTCGTGAGGGATCGGCTCCCGGTCAGGACTTGATTTGACACCGCAATCCCGACCAAGAGGGACATCAGCACGAGAAGCGTCGTGGCCGTGGTGGCATCGATCTCGCGAGGCGTCCGCCGAGCGCGGGATTCCCAAGCGAGGCCCGAGAAGAAATCGACCAGGATCGGGCGGATTCCCTGCCGACCCAAGCGAGAGAACGGTGGCACCAGCGCGCGCCTCTCCAGCGAGAGCGCTCCTAGGCCTATATACTGGTTCATACACGCCGCTGAAGGTTCGATCTGGTCCCGCGACGCGGCGTCCGCACCTTGGAAGCGTCCGAATCCCGTCTCCCGCGGGTCCGAGATGGGACCCTCAGCCATCGCGACCCAGGAGAACACGTCGGACCCTCCAGCGAGCGAACGGATGGTCGCATGCAGTGCCGTCTCACGCCTGCGAAGGAACCCCCCCAGGTCTTCGCCGGGCGCTGACGCGTATAGAAGCGCCCGCTGGCTAGATGAACTCTGAGGTTACTTTTGAGTAAGGTCGTATGGGCGCCTCCGATGTTCGGGCGGGCTCACAGGCCGTCCAGTTCGTCCTCGAAGAATTGTTGGGTCCTCATCCGGGGACGGGGCGGACTCGAGACGAGGTAGATCGACGAGATCGTGTACAGGACCAGGCCGAGCCAACCGTAGCTGAGGAACAGGATGACGCCCGTGTTGAAGGTGTAGTTCGCTTCCAAGAAACCCGTGACGCCGGGAAGGAGCATCGCGGCGATCGCGACATGGCTGCGATCAACTCCGCGCCGTGGGCTTGGTCCGTCATCGCCTTCGACCGTTCGAGGTCCCGCAGCATGGTCTGCAATTCCTTCGACACGCGCTCGGAAAGCGCGTTTTCCAGGGTTCCCTTCATCTGCTCGACGAGCCGGACCCGGTAGGCGAGGTCGCCTTCTCGGCCGATCGTCGCGTCGGAGAAGAGGCGCTGCACCTCCTGGACATCGAGACCCGCCTCCTTCGCGGCGACCAGCAGTGGCTTGAGGTCATCCAGCAGCCGGACAAGGGTCTGCGCCGACTCATGCTGTTCGGTCGCGACGATCGCGGTGTCCCGGGCGCGGATTCCGGACAGCCGGTCCATCAACGTCCCCGAGGCGGACACCATGGTGCCTTGGTCCATCCGATTCAGGGCGGCGGACACCGCAGCGGCATTCTGGGCGCGACGCGGACTCGTCGGGAATCCGGCCGACTCCAAGTCCGAATCATCGAGGAACCGGTCCCAGTCCTCCGGGTTGTCGATGACGCCCGTTCCGCCTCCCGTCGAGGCGGAGTAGCGGGAGCGGTACCACGACGTCGGTGAAGCACCTCGCTCGCTCCCCATCTCGAGCCCGGTGGGCCGGGGAGCCCCCGCGGCACGCGGCAGGACCGACGCGACGGCGAGCATGCCCGCGAGGACGACCACGCCCCCGATGAGCGTCGTCTGATAGACCATCTGGGAAATCGCGGGGCTGAACCAGGGACCGGCCGCGGCGCGTGCATACCCATAGGCGCCATAGGCCACGATGCCGAAGAACAGGGCGAAAACTATCGCCAGATGGCGGGGGCGGATAGAACTCATCGACCTCTCCCTGTAACCGTATTAGGCCCTCCGTAGATAAAGCCGATTCCGACGGCGCCGCTACAAAACGACCCGCTCAGTCCGCCGGCGGCGGCTATCCGCCCTGCCCGAATCCGATCATCGGGGCCAGGGGGTCCATGCGGCCGTTTTCGGGGCCGTGGAAAGGAGACCGAATGCGTTTTTTCAGCAGGACGAGGCCGATCCGCAACCCATCCCGCAGGCGGAGCTTCCGTTCGCCGACCCGCTTCCGATATGGGATCGCGATCTCCGCGATCGGGATGTGCCGCAACGCACATTCCGCAAAAATGTCCACCTCGAGCTCGAACCGTTCGGCGGTCAGGTCGAGGGACTTCAGTCGGTCGGAACGGAACGCCCACATGCCGCTGCACACGTCCGAGACCGGGGTTCTGAACAAGAAAGAAGCGAACGAACTGAGCAGGCGGTTCCCGACCTGGTTCACGAGGGACATCGCCCCATCGTCCATCCACGATTCGCGGAACCGAGACCCCAGCACGACGGGAGACCGCTCGCCGAGCGCGGCCACGAGTTGCGGGATCATCTCGGGAGGATACGTGCCGTCGCTGTCCAAGATGACGGTGATGTCGGCCTTGAGCTGCGGGAGGAATTCCCGGAACGCGGCGCCCTTCCCGTTCCCGGTCTGGACGACCACTTCCGCGCCCATCCTCCGGGCGACGGCCCTCGTTCGGTCCGTGGACTTTCCGTCGAGCAGGTAGACGCGGTAGGCGAGACCTTGGAGCTCGAGTTGACGCCGTGGGATTGCCTGGATGACCCTCTCGATGCCTTGCTCCTCGTTGAGGGCAGGAAGCAAGATCGACAACGTGGAGCGAATCGGATTCCCGATCTCTCTTCCCGACAGGGCCGGAATCGGTTCGGCCTGCGGCTCCGCTGGGAGCGACCCGATCCGATCCGTGAATATTGGCGGGCTAGGCTCTGTCTCGCGATAGCCCCACTCTCCCCCTCGCCGACCCATTGACCCCTCTCCTTCCCTCTAACGCTTCCGCGACTCATGAACCGTACGGTTCAGAACGAATCATGACACGCTCGAACTGTGTGCCCGATCCGTGCCTGCGAAGTCCGCGCGCCGTCCCCCTGCGACGACGCGACGGTCCCTCTCCCTTCCGTCCCTCTCTTCTGGAACACGACCCAATCCCGGAAGAAAGCATCCAAGCCCCTGGTCATTGAGTTATTGGCACACCGTTTGCCGCCCGCGTTTCCCTCCATGAAAACGCGTTGCATGGGTTGCGGCACCGTGCATCGCGGGCCTATCAAAGGTGAGAATACGATCGGGCGAGTCCGAGAGGCCTCGAGAAATGCATCTCGTGCGTTCGGCACGGTAATTCGCGTACGATGAGGGCCTATGTTTATTTGCAGCCACACGTGTTCCCTTCCGTCCCCAGGGCCGGGGGGAACGGACGTGGGTCGCGAATCACTTTCCGCATTAGAGGAGGCTTCCCTCTCCTTCCTGTCTGCCATTGATCCGGCCCGCGGCCTCGACGCGGCGTTGTTCCTGCGGAGGACAGGGACTATCCTCGCCTCTTGGAATCGGGGCGGAATCCGACTCGAAGTCGTCAGCGTCATGGCGGCCACGATGCTCGCCTCGATCGACACGATGATGGAGAGCCTCGGAGCAGCCGCCCCGAAGTCCGTCTGGGTCGAGAGCGGCGACCACCAGATCGCCGCGACGAACGTCGGACCGCAAGCCTTCTTTGTCGTGATTGCACCGAAGACGGTGAATCGCCGCGTCGTTCGGAACACGATCCGCGATCTCGTCGCGCATCTCGCGCCCGTATCGAGGACGGGACGTCGTCGGACAAAGGCTCCGGAGCGGGCTCCGAGAGTTTAATGTACATCCTCCCCCAATGAGTACCGCGAGAGGGTTCGGCGTCGGAGGGGATGAACGTGAGTGCCTATCCGTGGATTGGATTTCTCGGCCCGTTGGGCGGCATCGTCGATCTCCTATGGAAGCCGGGAAGTCGACTGGTCTCCTTCCCGACCTTATCCCTCTTGATGGGGATCGGCCTCCTGGTCGGCCTCGACCATCCTGCGCGCCGCCGGATCTACGACCACCTGCGCCGGCTGCCGGGCGACTACCTTCGGTCGGTCGCACGCTCCCTGCAGTTCGCGGTCGGGACGACGCGGTACCACCTGGACGCGCTCCGGCGGGAGGGCCTCATCTACAAGCGGAGCACCAACGGCCGGGCCCGATATTACGTGACGAACGGCGGAGCGGAAGTGAACCGCCTGTTCGCGCGCCATTGGGAGTACCGCGAGGTCCGCAGTCGAGTGCTCGTTGCCCTCCGCCGCATGGAGAACGCGCCCCCCGCGAAGATCGCGAAAAACCTGGGCGTCAGCCGTCAACTCGTCTCCTACCACCTCGCCTCTCTCGAGAAGTCGGGGCTGGCGCGCCGCCAAGGCGCGCGATATCACCCGGTCGACGGGCCCTGAGCCCGCGCGCGGGCCGCAGTCATTTTGTCGCCACGGAACCTCCGTTTCCGGAAAGCCTTAATGCGGGGCGGTGCGTTCGCACGAAGTCTTGGCCGCGCGCGTCCAACGACCGGCTTTCCTTGACCTCGCGTCCTTGGCCTTCTGCCTGATGGGATTCCTCGGGCTCATCGCGGTCGTCTACCAGTTGAAGACGGGAGTCCTCGGCGTCTCGCGCGCCCTGTACGTGTTCTTCCTCGCCATG
>VBMR01000102.1 GCA_005878325.1 Methanobacteriota archaeon
CGGTCCTTCGAATCCTTCTTGCGGGGCTTGAGGGCCTTCCATTCTTGGGCGGCGAGAGGCTGTTTCAGATCGAAGACGTTGCCGTCGGGATCGGAGAACTGGCCGAGCCACTCGCCCCATTCCATCTTCTCGGGCGGCAGGGGGAACTCGACGCCGTAGCGCCGAAGGCGCTCGTATTCGGCCAGGATGTCATCCGTGAGGAACGTGATTCCGGTCGGTCCGGGTTCCGTCTCGTCCATCTGGCAGAGGTGGACTCGGGTCTGCGGACGGAACGGGCCCATCTCGATCCAATGGCCCGCGCGCTCCGGCGTCCCTTGGACGGACGGGTCCGGATTCGAAATGGATGGGCCGATGTAGGCGACATCCAGGCCCAGGACGTCCCGGTACCACTCGATCGATTTGTGCCGATCCGAGACGACGATCGCGATCGTGTCGACTCCGAGAATCCCCATGATCTCCCCCGGGAGGCATTCGTGGCGAGACTATGAACCTGCCGCGACCCCGTCGATCGGTCACTTCTCCGCGGCGTGGCCGTACATCTTCGCGTACCACTCCATGACCTCGTGGTCGGAGATGCGCTCGACCTCGTCCTCGACCGCGAGATCGTTCTCGGCCTCCCAAGCGTCGACGATCCGACGGGCCGCGGAATCGCCCTGGAACTCCGTGACGATGAGCTGTGACTTTCGCCGCCGAGCCTTGAAGGCCGCGACCATCTCCGGCCCGTCGAAGACGACGTAGCAGGACCCCATGTGGAACTTCGACACGATCGCCTCGCGGAGGTAGAGGAACAGGTTGTCCAGCGGGGTGAGGACGAACTTCCGTCGGAATTCCTGCTTCCCGATCCGCCCCAGGTCTTCCTTCACCACCCACAGGACCGTCCGCTCTCCGCGGGCCAGGAAGCCCTTCGTCAGCCAGCCCTCCTTCTCGAACTCCCGCAGACGCGCCCGCGTCTCCGCCATGTTGTACTCGAACCGAGTGTAGGCGGAGAGGGCCTCGGCGGAGGTCACCCCGACGCTCCGGATGAGCCGTCGCAGGACCTCTCGGCGCGCCTCGTCCCGGCCCATCTTCGCGTCCGGCACGACCCGGTACCGGTTGTCGGCATCGCGGGTCACGTGAGACCCCTCGTAGAGCTTCCGGAGGGCCGCGGCGGTCGCCGGGCGGTTCAGGTCCGACAAGACCAGCAGCCGCTGTCGGGAGATCGGGCCCTCCTCCGCGATCAGCCGGAGGACCACTTTCATGTCCTTCGTGAGGCGCGCTCCCTTCGCGGCTTTGAACAGACCGAGGTCCGCCTCGGAGCAGTACGACCAATATTCGGGGATGTTGAGGCCCTTTGCGAGGAGCCCGTTCCGTTGCAGCCTCTCGAGGGAGCGGAAGTCCACCACCCGCAGACGGGCCGCGAAGTCCGACCGCAGGCCCCCGAGCGCCGTCGCCGCAACGATCGGATTCGGGAAGCGGGTCTCGGGGGCGATCCCCTGCTTCGACAATGTGTATGCGACGAGTTCCCGCCGTTCGAAGTCGCGGGTCACGATCGGCCCGTGGGCCAGGAAGTCGAAGAAGCGAACGAACCCCGCACGCGTCCACGGAGAAAGGTCCTCGACGTCCGGAACGTCCTTGTTCAGGAACCGAGTGACGCGCAGGACGTCCACGCCGCGCATCGTGTAGAAGGTCATCATGCGGACCAGGGCGGCAATCGCCTCTTCGAGCAGGTCCGGTGAGGTGACGTCCAGTTCGCGGACCTCGATGCACCCGCTCATCTCCCAGACCTCCGCCATCCCGACCAGGTCGCCGTCCTTCACGAGCGGGAAGAACCAGCCCTCTCCATAGCGGCTCGCGACCTGGGCCCAGAGGGCCTGGGTCCACGGATCCAGGAGGGAGAGGACCCGCAAAGGATCCGCGAGGTCCTTCCCCGTCGTCTTCCGGAGGGCGGGCAACTCCTCCTTCAAAACGAACATCTCGGACTCCGCTTTGCCCGTGACGAGGATGCGGGCGACGACGCCCTGCTCCTCCAAGCGGTCCATGACCCGCTCGAGGTCGTCCCACTCGAACCGGGCCCACTCCCGGATCCCGGAGAAGGGCACCGGTCCATAGGCCGCGAGGAACCGTTTCACGATCGCCTCGAGCGGATCCTTCACCCCCTTCTCCGGCGGATCGAAGGCCACATAGAGATTGCGGGCGGTCCATCCGTCCCCTTGGAATTTCCGGATCACATAGACGTCGTAGTCGAGCTTGTCGAGGGCCTCCTTCACGGGCTCCTTTTCCTGATGCAGCTTTGCGACGATCCCCCAAATGTCGATCCCTTCCGAGGACCGAATCGCCTCGAGGACCTTCGACTCCAGGTCGGTGAGAGGACTGCGGGGAAAGGAGGACAGGAAGAGAGGCACGTCCTTCGCCCGGATGTACCGGACGCGGCCGTTCAGGAATCGTCCCTCGAGGATCTCTCCTGATTCCCGCCGCCGGAGCCATTCCTTGTAGTCGAACCTGGATGTGTGGTTCCACACGTCGAGGACCATGCCGGCCTCGAGAAACCGGTCGAAGTAGTCGTCGATCGTCTCGACGCCATGGAATTGCTTGTCCAGGAGGAACGCCTTGACCAGCGTCTCGTCGAACACCTCCCGCGTCTCGCCTTTCCGCTGAAGTCGCTGCAGGTCCCGCGTGAGCATGAACTGGAATTCCTTGTCGACGAGGAAGTGGCCCGAGGACACGACGCCCTCCGATTCGAGGCCGCGTAGGACCTCCTCGACGAGCTCCGCCTCCAAGCCCAGGGCGACCGAGATCTCGGTGGCGCTGTAAGGCCCGTCCACCTCGAGTCGTTTCGCGAGGACCTTGTCGAGTGACTCCTCGAAGTTCCCGCGCATCGGCTCCCTCGCAGCGAACACGGTCTCCTCGACCCCTCGGCGGGCGACCAGATAGGACCGCTCGAGTTTTCGCACGACCTCATTCAGGGCATCCTTCTCCATCTTCGTCGTCCGAAGAAGTTCCTTGTGGGTCCGGGGTTTTTCCTGGAGTGCCTTGAGGACCTTCTCCTCGGGCGGCTTCAACCGCGACCGCTGGGCGTACACGGCAACGTAGGTCGGTACGTGGTCCTTGAGTGTCCAGTGGATCCCTTGCGGAGTCCAGACGCTCTCGACCTGGCCGTCGTCCATGAGTTGCCCGGCCCACTTGCGGATGTCGGCGAACGAGGCCGACGCGACCTCGAAAACATTCCGGCCTTTCTGCTGCAAGAGGTTCGAGTCGCCAACGCGATCGAGGTACGACAGGATGTCCTCCTTCCGTGCGACCTTCGGGAGCTTGCGGTGGAAGTACTCCGCAATCTCGCCCGGCTGGAACTGGATCGAACTGATCTGGTCCGTGGGCATGACGCGTTCCAGCACTTTGCGGTGGAGCTCCCGCAGAAGGGCGGACCGGTCTTCCATGAGGACGAGGTCCGAGACCCCTTGGAGCACGACGTTGTGGGCGAAGGGCGAGGGCAGGCTCGCGAAGTCGCTTTCCACGACCGCAATTTTCCCCGCCTCGATTCCCCGCAGGACCTCTCCGGCGTGGTCGAGGTCCATCACCTCGTGGAGGATCTCGTTGTACGCCTCCTTGACGACCGGGAAGTCCACGATCTCATGGAGCCAGTCCAGCACCCGCTGGGACCGGAGCTGCTGGCGTCCGATCGACACCTCGCGGCCCTTGTAGTTTCGGAGGATCATGAAAGACCGCGTCGCACAGTGCCGGAAGCGCTGCTTGAACAACTCCGTGTTCCGGATCGCCCGCCGGAGGAGGTCTTCGAGCGTCTCGCTCGTGACGAGGTTGACGAGGCCCTTCAGCTCGATCTTCTTCGGGACCGTGATCATGAAGTTGTCATCCGTCACGCTGACGCGGACGTTCGTGTGGTGGGCCTCGGTAATGGCGAACGCGTACGCGCGGCTCAACGCGTCGTTCACCCTTCGCCCGAAGGGGAAGTGGAAAATCACGTTCCGGTTCCCCTTGACGTCGAGGTAGCCTTCCAGGAGCACCTGCCGATCCGTTGGCAGGTTCGGATTGATCGCCTCCTGCTCCTTCACGTAGGACACAAGGGATTGGGCGGAGCCCGCATCGACGCGGTACTGCTCCTTGAGCCATTCCCTCGCGGCGGCCTCCCCGTCCTTGCCGATCGCACGAACGAACTGATAGGTGCGTCCGCCGAGCACAAAGATGTCGCTCGGACTCAGGTACTCGACGAACTTCTCGCTCAACTCACCGAGCGGGGAGCCGCGTTCCGAGAAGACATGGTACGTCCCTTCTTCCGGGATCGTCCCCACGTTCGTGTAGTAGATCATCCGCGTGCCCTTCTTCTTGCCGAAGCGAGCCTCGGCCTCGTCGAGCCAAATCTTGGCGAAGACTTTGATGTCCGGATTCCGCGAGGACAGGTAGTCGAGCACCGCGAGGTAATCCTTCTTCGGCAGGTCGTGGAAGGCATACGACCGCCGGACAAGATCGAAGGCCTCGTCGAGGTCCCAACGCTTCTCGAGGGACATCGCGACGAGGGCCTGAGCGAGGACGTCGAGGGGGTTGTGCGGAATATCGATCCGATCGATCCGGGCGTCGTAGGCGGCTTTCGCAAGGGTCGCACATTCCATGAGGTCCCATGGTTCGAAGGCGATCATCCGGCCTGTCGCGGTCTCACCATAGGCATGGCCCGCGCGCCCGATCCGCTGGAGTCCTTTCGCGACCGACTTCGGCGAACCGATTTGCACAACCAAGTCGATGTATCCGATGTCGATGCCAAGCTCGAGAGATGTCGACGAGACCGCGGCCTTGAGCCGACCTTCCTTCAGCTTCTGCTCCACGTCCAAGCGGGTGACCTTGGAGAGGGAGCCGTGATGCGCCTCGAGGTCTTCCACGCCTCGCTCCTTCAGCCGGAAGGAGACGTGCTCCGTTCCGCTCCGCGTGTTCGTGAAGATGAGGGTCGTGCGATGATCGTCGATCAGTTCGCTGAGGAGGTCATACATCCTCGCGTTTGCGACCTCCATCGGAACGGCCGTGATGTCACGCACCGGGCACAGCACCGCGAGGTCGAGGTCCTTGCGCGTGTCGACCTCGACGATGTGCATGTCCCGCACCTTCCCGTTCGAGAAGCCCGCGAGGAACTTCGCCTCCTCCTCGATCGGCGCGATTGTCGCGCTCAGGCCGATACGGACGAATTCGCGACCCGTCTGCTCCCGTAGGCGCTCCAGGCAGATCGAGAGAAGGGAACCTCGCTTCGACGAACAGACCTCGTGGATTTCGTCCAGGATCACCCACTCCACGTTCGCGAAGTGCTCCCGGAATTTCGGCGTGCTGAGGATGATTGCGATGCTCTCCGGCGTCGTGATGAATATGTGAGGTGGCCGTCGAACCTGCTTCTGCCGTTCCTGAGGTGAAGTGTCGCCGGATCGGACGCCGACCCGGATCA
>VBMR01000100.1 GCA_005878325.1 Methanobacteriota archaeon
ACGTCTTGGTGGAGCTGGAAGACACCCACGTATTCCTTGTCCCCGGCCAAGACCGCCTCGACGGCGCGGGTCGCATCGCCGAGGGCGACCGGGAGGACCCCCGTCACCCGCGGATCCAAGGTGCCCGCGTGGCCCGCCTTCCGGACCGCGAACATGTCCCGGACCCAGGCGCTCACCTGATGCGAGGTGGGCCCGGAGGGCTTGTCGACGATCGCGACCCCGAGGCGAATCCGTTCCTCGAGGGAGCGGTCCTCCGGGCGGGTCCCGTGCTTCGAATCGGGGGTCTCGTGGAGGACGATGAGATCGCTCATTCCCGCACCCGGGCGGCGATCAGGGAGACAATCTCGTCCGGCGTTTTGTCGCGGGAATCGATGACCAGGTCGAACACGCTCGCGTCCTTCAGGTCGATTCCGTAGATCGCCTTATAGCGGATTCGCTCCGACGTCTCCCGGGCATGGATCTCGCGCTTCGCATCCGCGACGCTCGACTTCTCCCGACGGGCAATCCGCTCCGCCCGGACATCGAGGGGCGCGTCAATCAGCACCTTCAGGGAGGGAATTCGCTCGCGGGCCAGGAGGTGGGCCTGAATCCGGCCGTCGACGACGACGTTCGCGCCCGCGGACGCTTTCTCGCGGACCTCCGCGAGGATGGCAGTGTCCAACGCACGGTCGATCGAAGGGTCCTTCTCCGCCGCCCGTCCGAACGCCTCCAGGCTCATGCCCCGTTGGCGCGCCATCGAGCGGAACCGTTGTCCCGCGGAGACGAGGGCGAAGCCGTGGAGATTCGCCCACCGTTCCGCGACCGTAGTCTTGCCGCTGCCCGGAGGACCTCCAATCGCGAGGATCATCCGGGCCTCCTCAGGCGGTCCCACCCAACTCGGCCTGAAGCGAGATGCCCATCTCCTCGAGGCGGCGCCGGAAACGGATGTACTTCAGGACGCGGGTGATGATCTGACCGAACGGGATTGCGAGGAGCGAGTACAGGAGGACCCAGACCGGGAACACCGCGACGGAGTTGAGGTAGACATGGGACGACCACGGGACCGCGATCCATTGGTTCCCCAGGTTCGCGAGCCGGACGTCGACCAGGAGCGCGAGCCAGTTGAAGATCACGATGAAGAGCAAGAACGTCCACGCCATGGACTTGTAGGGGGTCGTCATCATCTCCATCTGGTCCTTCTGCATGCCGAGTTGGACCCCCTTCAGCTTCTCGAGCCGGCTCGCTTGGCCTTTGCGCATGGCCTCCATCTGCTCTCGCCGGAGGGCTCCCATGACCTTCTGCGTCCGCGCCGTCTTCAACCAGTTTGTATAGTGATCCCGGATCACGGACGAGATCGTCGTCGTCAGGATCCCCGCGATGAGGATCGTCACGGTCGGGGCGCCGCCACCGAAGCCGATGACCGGGAAGAGGACGGTATCCGCGACCGAGGCGAAGCCGGTCCGGACGTTGGGGTCAATGAACGTCCAGACGGCGAGGAGTGCGAGGAAAATCATGAAGAATCGACTGAGGCTCGGGAGGGTGGGACGAGCCACGGTCTGCGTCGGGGCAGCGTCGGCCGCGTTCCCGTCGGCGGCATCCGCCTCGTCCTCGCCATCTTCGGAGTCCTCCGCGGACTCGTTTTCCCCGGCCACGAGGTCGCCAATGGACCAGTCGATATAAGAGTTTGCGGCACTCCCATCGGAGGGAGAACTCAGTTGCTTTCCGCGGTCGCAGGGGCGGACCCGAGGGCGGACTGAATTTTCGCGCCGAGGTCCTCGTAACGCTCGCCGAGGGCCTTCTCCTGCTTCTGCAGGGACTTCACACGGATCGTCAGGGTTTCCTTGTGCTCCTCGAGTTCCTTCTTGAGGGCCTCGCGGTCGTCCTGTCGGACGAGGAGCATACCGATGCTCTTGTAGACCGGCGTCTCTCCGGAAAGCTTGCCCAGCTCCTCGAGCGTCTGCTCGATCTCCCGCAGTTTCGCCTCGAGCTGGACGCGTTGGCTCCCGATCACCTGCAGCTGATTTTGCAGCTGCTGGTACTGCGCGATCTGGTTCTGCAGCTGCGGGGAAATCTCCTTCATGCCCGCGCCTCCTGGAGAACCTTCGCGGCGACGTCCGCCCACCGGAGGTAGGAGTTCACCGCGGCTCGAAGGGCGCCCGTATCCTCCGCGTTGATCGTCAAGGTCAGTCGGCCGTGCGAGGACCGCAGGGAGACTCGAGCGTTCGGGACATCCCGGCCCGTCTCCGGCCGCAGGGCGCCGTACACGACCTTCGCCTCCGGGCCAACGAAGGTGATCGTGGCGCGTCGCATGGCTACCGCGCCTTCACGACCTTCTTCACATTCGGCCGCTCTTTGTAGAACATCTTCGAGCCGCAGCGCTCGCACTGGATCCCGACCGTGTTGATGTTCGCTCGGATCGGTTCGAGACACTTCGCACACTTGTACATCTCAGACCCCCTCCGCCTTCGCCTCTGGCTCTTCTTTGGCCGCTTCGATTTCACGTTTGAAGGACGTCGTGACGATGGGACGGTAGGCGCCGCCCGCGAACACGTAACCGCATCGGCGGCAGGCCCAGACCCCGGTCGACTCGCGTCGCACCGAGATCGCGGCGCACCGCGGACAGGTATGGCGGCGTCGCATGCCCTCCTCGACTTCTTGGACCCGGCGGCGGATGCGGACCCCGTACCGAGGACCGAACCGAGCAACGGAGCCAGCTTTCCGCGTGCGACGTGCCATGCAGGACCTCAGGAAGCTTGAAGCAACGGGCGGATCTCACGGCCGACGCGTTGGGCCGTCTCGATAATCCGCTTCACTTCGTCGTAAGTGAAGGTTCCACTTAAGCCTTTTTGCATCGCTCGGATGTCGCCGCTCTCGTCCGTCGTCACCGTGAGCCGCGCGTCCGCCATCCGCTCCTCATTGAGGCCCGGATCGACCAGGAGGAGGTCCTTGATTTTCGCGGTCGTGACGCTGACCGGCCAGTGGTCGATCGGTAATGGAAAATCGTCGCCGAGGCCGGCCGCCTTTGCCGGCACGACCGTCGACGCGATTGCCGCGGTCGCTCCGTATGAGCACGCGTCAAACAGGTTCCCATCGTAGTCGAGGACGTGGATGTCGATGAACATGATCCAGACCTTCTCCTTCGGGGTGATGCACAGCTTCTCCATGTTCACCATCTTCGACTCCCGGATTCCGCGGTCGACGACGCGCGCGAGTTCGATCGCATCGGGCCGAGGCGGACCCGCCTCGAACGTGGGACTCGCCATCGGGATCAGCTCGACGCTCGTGGACAAGACGCCGGTGTTCGGCGTGTCGGGGTACGGCTCTCCGACCGACATCTTGATTCCGACGAGGATGTCCGTGTTGCCGAGTTTCACGCGCGCGCTTCCTTCAGCCGTCTTGACGAACGACCGTTCGATGACGATCTTTCGAGGGTCATCGAGTCCTCGCCCATCCACGCGCTGACCCGACGAGGCGAGGCGGTACACATGGGCCCGCATGAGTTCGGAGACGATCTCGTCGCTCATCAGATCCCCTCCGACCCGAAGTCGTCCTCCGCGGGCAGCTCCGGCTCCGATTCCGCGGGACCGGCGACCATGGGCGCGGGAGGAGACTCCTTCAGGATATCTTGGAGGGTGACCGCATAGCGGCGGCGAAGGGCGTCGCGCTGCAGCTCATACAGGCGTTGCGCCGCCCCGAGGGACAGGGACATCGCTTTCTGGAACTCGTCGTACGTCAGGTGCCCGTCCATTTGGAGGAGCACGATCTCGCCCGTCCTCGGGATCACCGCCATGGGACAGTCCGCGTCCCCGAAGTTGTCCTCGTCTTTGTTCAGGTCGAGGCACACGACGCCGTCGATCTTCCCCGAGGCACACGAGGCGACCAGGTCCCGCATCGGCACGCCGGCGTCCGCGAGGGCGACGCTCGCCGCGGTGAGGCCGGCACACCGAGTGCCCGCGTCCGCCTGGAGCACCTCGATGAAGATGTCGACCGAGGTGCGGGGGAACTGCTCCTTGAACACGACCGAGGAGAAGGCCTCGGAGATCACCTTCGAGATCTCGACGGACCGCCGGTCCGGGCCGGGCCGCTTCCGGTCCGTGACGCTGAACGGCGCCATGTTGTATCGGCACTGGACCAGGGCGCGCGCGGGATCCTGGAGGTGACGCGGGTGGGCCTCCCTCGGACCGTAGACCGCGGCGAGGACCTTGTTCCCGCCCCATTCCATGTAGGCGGATCCGTCCGCTCGGCGCAGGACCCCGGCCTCGATGCGGACGGGTCGAAGTTCGTCCGGCTTCCGCCCGTCCAATCGCCGCCCTTTCCCGTCGATCAGTTTCATCTCTTTCTGGATGTGCTCGATGTCTTCCATGGTCGATCGCTCCTCAGGAGGGCCCCGGCCCTCGCGTCTCCTGTCGTGCCCGCTCGATCAGCTCCCGCACGGCCTCCGTGAGGCCGAACGCCTGCGCGCGCTCCTCAATCAGGCGGATCGCCCTCGCGGCGATCGCGGTGTCCCGGTCCGTCCCGTCGAGCCAGATCCGTCCGTTCTGGCCGACGTAAATCTGGCAATGCGTGAGTTCCTTGATCAGGGAGACCATGCTCCCCTGCTTTCCAATGACCCGCGGCACCTTCGTCGGCGAAATCTCCATCACCATGCCGCCGGTCAGGCGCCGGGCCTCCCGTTCCGACATCGTGAGCTGGACCCGCTTGATCTCGTCCACGCTCAGCACGTGACACATGATCACGTCGCCGGCCTTCAGGTACCGCGCCGTGTCGCCGAACTCCACGCGCCAAGGCGACTCGGTCGCATGGAGGGGGGCGGGATAGGGTGAGTTGATATCGACGAGCCAATGGGAGGGCCCGAGGTCGACCACCTCACCGATCACCGCGTCGCCCCGCTCCGGGAGGTACCGGCCGTTCAGCGGGATGACCGTGACGAGGCCGTCTCGCTCCGTCCGAATGCCCAACTGCGCCGCGAAAACCTGGCCGCTCTCGCTATACGTGCCCGGTCCCGGTTTCAGCCCGGGGCCGCCGACCGCCTCGCCCGGAATGACGATCGGGCGAAGCCCCTCAGTGCCCTGCATTCGTGTGTCTCTCTCACGCAAGCGCGTCGAAACGGAGGCCGCTACTTGAGGCTTTGGGTGGCCGTCCGCGGAGCGCTAGACCCGCTGGTCCGCCTTCAGGACCCGGGTCTCGACGTTCCCCTTGGTCTTCGCGTTCAGGCGTTCCAGGAACTCCGTCTGCATCCCGGCGGGCATCTCCACGACGCCAATCCAGGCGCCGGCGGGAGACCACTCCTCTTTCAGGATCGTCCCGAATGCCTTGAGGTCCCCGTACGACTTCGCGCTGTCCTCGGCACTCAGCTTGACCGCGATGCGGACCTTCTCGAACCGGATCGGGAGGAGCGGCCGCAGCGCATCGAGGACGTCCTTCACCTGCGCCTCGACGCTCTTGAAGGGGTCGATGTGGACCCTCGCCTCTTCCATGGCGATCTCGATCCGCTGGGGCGGATGGGGCGCCCCCGTCTGGGGGTTGATCGCGTTCGCGGCGATGTACTGGACGATCTGCTTGCGCTTCGCCTCCAGCATCTGACGACGCTGATCCGTCGTCAGCTGAATCTCGCCGTGCTGGATGATCTGCTTCGCGACCGCGAGCGGCTCCGTCGTGCCGAAGAACTCCGTCATCTTGTCCTCGGACGCCTTGGAGGCTTTGTGGGCGTCTCGAAAGATCTCATCGATCGCGAGCTCCCGCAAGAGGTCCACTTCCTTCCCGTCGCGAATCTTCTGGACGGCCTCCGGCTTCACCAGGACCTCGAACTTCTCGCCCGCCTTCTCGACCCGGGCGATCACGTATTCCTTGAAAAGGTCGTCCCGTCGGTCCGAGCGGAGCTCTTTGGGCATGACGTCGCCTTACGAGGCGTGGGGAACCCGCGTGAGGTACTGGCCCACTTCCGACTCGGCGAGGCGCCGGAACTTCTCCCCCTCGACGATCAGGCCGACCTCGATCGCGCGCGCGTCCAGCTTCTCCCCCTCCGCCGCCTTCTGGAGGGCCTCGAGGCCGAGGATCATCGCGTCGTCCTGGCTCATCGCGTCCTTGTACTTCTCCTCGAGGAGTTCCATGACCGCCTGGCGGCCCTGGCCGATACTCCCGGCTTTGTAGGAAACCAGGGCGCCACTCGGGTCCGTCTCGAACAGGTGGGTGCCGAGGTCGTCGACCCCCGCGACGAGGAGCGCCGTGCCGAACGGCCGGACGCCGCCGTACTGGGTGTAATTCTGCTTGTAGTCGCAGATGCGCTTGACGAGCAGGTCCACGCCGATCCGCTCGCTGTACGTGACCTTGTTGATCTGCGCAACGAGCCGCGCGTAGTCCACGAGGACCCGTGCATCCGCCACGAGGCCGGACGTCGCCGCCCCCACGTGCTCGTCAATCTGGAAAATCTTCTCGATGGAGGAGGTCTCGACGAGCCGCGACCCGATCTTCTTGTCCGCCATCAGGACGATGCCGTTTTTGAACTTCAGGCCCACGGTCGTGTTGCCGCGGGTGACCGCGACGCGGGCGTACTCGACCTGAAACAGGCGGCCGTCGGGGCTAAAGACCGTGATCGCGCGGTCGTACGCCATCTGGCCCGGCTGCATCTCAATAAACCTCGGGCCGCTAATAAAGCGGTCACTTATAAGGGTTGTTTTCTGATGATCGCCGCGCCCCGTCGGGCGGCGTCAGATACTTCTCCGTGGCGGCCCGGATGGTACCGGAGGTCCCCATCGTTTCGACGCGCACCCGCTCGCCCGCCACGGCGTCGATGGCCGTCAGGGCCCGAATCGCCAAATCCTTTTCGAGGTTCGTCGTGCGCGCGAGGCCCATCGTCCCATCGAACACGGCGAGCCGTAGCCGCGGCGAGACCGGCCGCAAGGCTTCCGCGATTTCCTCCCGCCGATACGATCGCGGACCGTCGACTCGGAACGCGATGTACCGGACCCGCGGACGTCGCGTACCCACGGTCAGCGGATGGGAGGGAAATGGAAAAAGGTTCGGGTAAAAGGTGGAGGAGGTCAGCGGACTTCGTCCACGTCTGAGGTCATCTGCACGGGGCCCGTATAGACTTCCTTCCCGAGGAGGGATTTCGACTTGACTCCCGTGATCACGAGGAGCACCCGGGCGGAATGTTCCAGCTTGTCGTCGATGGAGCAGCCCCAGATGATCCGCGCCTGGGGGTTGATCTTCTGCCCCACGATTTCCGCGGCTCGCTCCGCTTCGGAGACGGTCAGGTCCCCGCCGCCGACGACCCGGACGAGGGCGCCGCGCGCGTGGGTGAGATCGACCTCGCCCAGGAGCGGGGATTCCAAGGCCTCGTTGATCGCGTACTCGATCCGGTCCCGCTCTTCCTCGCTCTCGCCAATCCCGATCATCGCGACGCCGCCCCCTTTCATGATCGTCATGAGGTCCGCGTAGTCGAGGTTCACGAGGCCGGGCTTCGTGATGATCTCCGTCATGCCCTTGATCGATTGCATGAGGATCTCGTCCGCGACCTTGAACGCCGCGTTGATCGGCAAGCGGGGGACGAGCTCGAGGAGTTTGTCGTTGTAGATCACGATCGTCGTGTCGGTGAACTTTCGGAGCTTGTCCAGGCCCGCCTCCGCGTTCTCCATCCGGATGCGGCCCTCCGACTTGAAGGGCATCGTGACGACGCCCATCGTGAGGGCGCCTTCCTCCTTCGCGACCCGGGCCACGTACTGGGCGGAGCCCGTGCCGGTCCCGCCGCCCATTCCCGCGGTGATGAACACGACGTGGGCGCCGCGGATGAAGTCCCGGATCTCCTCTTCGTTCTCGTGGGCGGCCTGCTCACCGACCTCGGGGAGGGCGCCCGCGCCCAAGCCTTTGGTCAGCCGCTTCCCGATCAGGATCTTCTTCGGCGCGTGGACAGAGAGCAGGTGTTTCGCGTCCGTGTTCACGGCGCACAGCTGGGCGCCGGAGATTCCGGCCTCGCTGCACCGATTGACTGTATTCGAGCCGCCGCCGCCGCAGCCGACGATCTTGATCGAGACGTTGATCGACTCGACGATCTTCTCGATCTCTTCGTCGTCATTCCTCTTTTTGCCCTCGGCCTTCACGTTCTTGGCGGCCTCACGTTCTTCTTTCGCCTCAGCCTCTTGGTGTCGGGCCAAGGCTTCGTTGAGAAGCGATTTCATCGTGCCATCCCATCCCGATGGAGCGGGCGGCCGGACGCATCCCTCTCGCCCTATTTAAAAGTAGTCATACATATGTCTGACAAATACCCCTTTGACATCCGCCACGAGGCTGCCGGCGTTTCGGCCTCAGACGGCCATGGCGGGTTTCGTATTCGTGTTGACGACAATCCCGCTGTTCGTTATATCGAACGGATAGACGGCCTCGTCGTGGGACGATCCTTTGTATTTCTCGACGGACACGAATCGCTTGATCCCAGTCTCGTCCCGGAGCTTGTGGAGCCGGATTTCGCCGCGCGCGAGGAACGCCTCGGGCGGCACCTCGCCCTCCTCCGGCAGTTCGAGGATCAGGAGCGATGTCACCTTCGACTCGGAAAGGTACCGCATGAACGATTGCGTCGTCACGGCTTCCTCGAACTCCCGCATGCAGAAGTACTTGAGCGCGGTCATCGAATCAATCACGACGCGTTGATATCCCTTCTTCTGGAGCAAGGTCTTCAGAAGCTGCTGCAACGAATGGACCGTGACTTCCTTGCTCTCGAAATCCGGCGTCTTCCGGATCCGTTC
The DNA here is from genome assembly GCA_005878325.1 of Methanobacteriota archaeon. Classification (GTDB taxonomy): domain Archaea; phylum Thermoplasmatota; class Thermoplasmata; order RBG-16-68-12; family RBG-16-68-12; genus RBG-16-68-12. Next base: position 8,721 of record VBMR01000100.1, read on the forward strand.
GCCGAGGGCCCGCATCTTCGTGGGCTCTTCCTCGGTCGAAATCTCGAGGATCGGCGTCGGTTCGAACCGCCGGATGTCCGAGTTCGCATCCAGGACGTCGAGGTCGTCCAGGTTCCAGCGGAACGCGCGCATGTTGATCTTCAGCTCGTTCGGGGGCTCCTCCAGCGCGACGAAGAGGCATCGCTCCCCGCCCTCGAGACCGTCGCGGAGGAACTGGACGGACAGGATCGTCTTGCCCGCGCCTGGAGGTCCTGACACGATGTATGGCCGGCCCGGAACGAAGCCGCCATGCAGCATCTTGTCCATCCCCGGGATGCCCGTCCCGATCTTCGTGCCGGACATCATCGGATGACCCCCGGCGGCCGCGGTGGAGCCGCGACGGGCGGCGGAGGAGGTGCCTCCGCGATCCGCTCCTTCAGTTCGGAATCGCAGGCGAGCGCGAGCTTCATCGCCTTCTGGTAGTTCCGCCGCTGGAAGGCGAGCATCGCGCGAGACAGAGAGACCTCCACATCCCGGACCGGTACCTGGCGTCGATGGGCCTCCTCGATTTCCCGCATGACGGCCTTGATCACGTTCGAGACCTCGTCGATCAAACGGCTCTCGAGCAAGGACTCTCCGGACTTCCCTCCCGCGGACGAACCGCGGATCGAGGCGGGAGTCTCGAGGGCCACGGTCATCCCCTTCGATCCGATCGTCACCGTCCGCATCTTGTCGTCGAAGGACGAGCCCCGGAACTTCTCGATCGAGACCGCCCGCCGGATGGAACTCCCGTCAATCCACTTGTGGAGGCGGACCTCCCCGCGCGCGAGGAAGAACTCCGTCTCGAGGATCTTGCGATCCAGTCGCTCGGAGACGATAGGAACTCCTGCTTGATCATCTTCTGGACGCTGTGCACGGTCACTTCGAGGGCCCGGACCTGGGACGATTGTCGGATGTCCGTCACGTCCTCCATGTCCCGGACGTCGAGGGACGTGCCGACGTCGATGACGGACCGCGACCGCTTGTGCGCTCGGACGTCCGGCGTCGCGTCAAGGATCTTGAGGCGGTCGAGGCTCCACCCGAAGGTGGCGATGTTCGACTTCACCTCGATGGGCGGCTCGTCCAGGGTCACGAGCAGGCATGGCTCCTGCAGCCGCAGCCCTTCGAGCAGGAACTGTGCCGCGAGGACGGTCTTGCCGGCCCCCGTGGGGCCAGAGACCACATACGGCCGGGCGGGCAGGAGGCCGCCCATGAGCATCGTGTCGAGCCCCGCGACGCCCGTTTTCACTCGATCCATCGAAAGTCCGCCGAGCGCCAGACCACCCGGCCCATCGAGGATAAACGTTGCGACGTGAGAATCAGACGGCGTGCATCCGAGGGCGGCGAGGCCCCCGCTCCGATCGAATCGGATCCGATGGGACCGCCCGGGCCCGAGTCCGATAGCGGGGGATGGAAGTTCAGAGCCGCAGGGAGGTCCTGCCTGCCCTTTTGAACCATCGATCTCCGGGTGTCTCACCGGGGACCTGGGAGTCCCGGGGTATGAGCCCGACGGGATATCCTGGCTACCCCACCCCGCTATGCTGTTGCATCGAGCGCGGGCCCGCGACGGCGGTCGGCCGTCCGCATTGGACCGTGCGGGATAAACCTATCGCGGCGCGGAGCTCAGAAGAATTTTCGGAAGCGGGCGAGGTCCTCGAGGCTCCCTTTCAATCGGATCTTTCCGGTCGCATACGCCTTGAACGGTCCGATCTCCCGCCGGATCAGGGCCGTCAGGGTTGCCGGATCCGTCGAGATGGTGATATCCGCCGGGTCGGTCCTGCCATCGAGGAGGCCGGCGACGTGCGCGTCCTTCAAGGTGAAGTGGTACGCCTGTCCGTCCCTCAGCTCGATCAGGACGGTCTTCGTCAGGCCCTCCAGTTCGGCCCGTAGGGCCGGGTCGGAGGCCGCCTTGGAGTTGAATTTCCGGATGAGATCCTCGAGCATCTCCCTCATCGGGTTCCCCCGCCGAACTCATCGAGCTTGCGGCTCTTGGCCCCCGCGAGGAGCCGTCGCGCGGTGTCCCAGGACGCCCGCGTGTGGGGTGGGAGCGACCCCTTCTCTCGGATCCACTGTTCCAGGAATCCGATCGTGTCGGCGTCCGATGCGTATCCGGAGCCGACGAGCATGCCGATTTCCCGTTCGATCGCTCGCATCTCGCGGTCCCGGCAGACCTTCGCGAGAATCGAGGCCGCGCTGACGACGGGGAACAATTCGTCCGCGTTGTGCTGGGAAACAATCTCGACGTCGAAGCGGAGTTCCCTCCGGACGCACCGCTTGAACTCTATCTCATCGACGTCCGCGGCGTCCACGTAGGCCGTCTCCGGGTGCAACCTCTCGATCACCTGCGCGAAGAGCTTCGCCTCGAAGTCGTTCAGGGACATTTCCGCGCGCATCACGTCGATCCGTTCCGCCGGAATCACGACGACCTCGTACTTCGACAGCTTCTCAATCTCGGGCGCGAGGGCCTCTCGTCGTTCCGGCGAGAGCTTTTTCGAATCCCGCACGTTCAGTTGCCGCAAGGGAACGTCGGATTCCACGCCGACCCCTGCGACGACGAGCGGGCCGATGACGGGCCCGCGCCCCGCCTCATCGACGCCGACGATCACGGGTCACGCCTCAAAGAGCTCTCGGGCCGTCTCCTGGGCCCGCGCGACGACATCCGCCTCATCGACGGTCCGCAGGACGCGGTCGGCCATGAGGACCTGGCCGTCGACGATCGTCGCGCGCACATCGCTCCCCCGGCAGCTGTAGACGAGATGGCTGATGACGTTTTCCGGATAAAAAGGAGTCGTGTGGACGCCTCGCATCGAGACGACCGCAAGGTCCGCGCGCTTGCCGACCTCGATGGATCCGATCTCCCCCTCCATCTCCAAGGCGCGCGCGCCGGCAATCGTCGCGAGGTCCAGGACCGTTTGGGCGGGCATCACGGCCGCATCCCAACGCGACGACTTGTGCAGGAGGGCGGCGACCTTCATGTCCGAGAGGAGGTCCATCGTATTGTTCGAGATCGGAGAATCCGTGCCCAAGCCGACGACGACGCCCTCCTGGAGCATCTCGGGAACCGGGGCGACCCCGCCGCTCGCGAGCTTCATGTTCGATACGGGACAATGGGCCACGCTCACGCGGTGACGGGCAAGCATTCGGATCTCATTGATCGTCACCCACACGCCGTGTGCCGCCGTGAGCCGCGGACCCAGGAGGTCGAGTTTCTCGAGCCACTCGATTGGCCGGAGCCCTGTCGCTTTTCGGTGCGCCTCCACCTCGCCCCGCGTCTCGGACAGGTGCATGTGCATCCGCACGCCGCGCCGGTCGGCAATCTCCCGCGCGCGGAGGCAGGTCTCCTCCGAGGCCGCATACACACCCTGCACGCCGACGGAGGGCGTGATGAGTCGGTCCTCCGAGTGCTTCCCGATGAAGGCGTCCGCGTTCTTCAGCGGGTTCCCGTGTTGCGTCGTCAGGGACTCATCGAGCGTCACCCACGAAAGGAAGCCGCGGATCCCCGATTCGCGGACGGCGCGGGACACCTCGTCCTCCCAGTAGAAAAGATCGTGGAAGCTCGTCGTCCCGGAGCGGATCATCTCGACGCACCCTAGGAGCGCGCCCACCTGGACGTCGCGGCGCGTGAATTTCGTGTCCATCGCGGCGGCTTTCGGGAGCATCGCCTCGAGCGGCACGTCGTCCGCGAAGCCGCGGAGCAGTGTGTTCGGAACGTGGTTGTGCAGGTTGATGAATCCCGGCACGATCACGCATCCGGTGCAGTCGAGGACCTCGTCCGCAGAGCGATCCGTCGCGCCGACGGCGGCGATCCGGTCACCCTCGATGCGTACATCCCCCGCGAAGGCTCGTCGCGCCGAATCCTGCGTGACGACATAGCCCCCTCGGAGGAGGACGGACATGGAGGCCGGTCGATGGGACCTTCCGTAGAAAGGTTTTGCGGGCTCGCGGCGTTACGCGTCCCGTGAACACGGACTTCCGGCGGGCACTCCAACAGTGTCTCGATCGAATCCCTCCAGGTCGCGTCGCGACGTGCGGTGCAATCGCTCGCGCCCTCGGCGATGTCCGGGCCTCCCGAGCCGTCGCCGCGTGGATCGTGGAGTGTGGGGTTCCTCGAGCGGTTGCGGGAGGAGCAGAACCGCCTCGTGGCTGATGTCCGTGAGGAGGATGACGATCGACCGATCAAATGGATCGTAGGGGTGGATGTGTCGTATCATGGCGATCAAATGTATGCGGCCGCGGTCTCCATGGACAAGTCGGATCTCGAGCCCGTCTCGGTCGCGACGATCCACGGCCCCGTCGGGTTTCCCTACATTCCTACGTATCTAGCATACCGCGAGTTCCCGGGGATTGAAGCGGCCGTGTCTCGACTGCCCGATCGTCCCGACCTTCTCATGATCGACGGGCACGGCCGACTTCATCCGACCCTCTTTGGAATTGCCTGTCATGTCGGCGTGCGGTTGGACATCCCCACCATCGGAATCGCGAAGCACCTGCTCGCGGGGCGGTTGGAACGGTCCCCTGCGGGACAAGGCTCCGCGAGGCCCGTGTCGATCCAAGGCCGTGTTCAAGGGTATGCGTGGATTCCTCCCGGTCGGTCCCGTCCGATCTTCGTTTCCGTCGGCCACCGGATCTCCCTCGAGACCGCGGCGAAAATCGTTCGCGAGACGACGCGACAGGGATACCCCGAACCTCTGCGTGTCGCGGATCGGATCTCGAGGGCTTTGACTAAGGGTGAAAAACGGAAAAAGGGTGTGGCGCGATGAACCGCGAATGACAGGCTCACCGCCATGGCTGGTCGGGCAAGCGAACTTATCGCTTCTTTTTCTTGCCCTTCTTTTTCTTGGCCACGTTCCTCCCTATCCCTGTAATGGTATCAGGGGTTTTAAAAGTAGCGAAACCTCACTTTTCGCATCGCATCAATTATATAAAATTCGGGGAATGAGTAGAACACCGAAACCGTTTTTTGTACGACGATGCATCGCTCGCGTGTGAAGGTCCTCGTCTTTGGAGCGGGCGCGATGGGCAGTTTCTTCGGAGGATTGCTTTCGAAGCATCACGATGTCCTCCTCATCGGCCGATCGGACCACGTCAAGGCGATCCGCGCGCACGGCCTTCGGATCAGCGGGAAGACGTCCATGATCGCGCGACCCGAAGCGGCGACCGCGGTGCCTTCGAACGCGCGGCCGGATTTCGTGTTCATCACGGTGAAGGCCTACGACACGGCGGACGCCATGTCGGCGCTCGAGAAACTCGCGGACCGGTCGATCTTCGTCACCCTGCAGAACGGCCTGGGGAACGCGGAGACGATTGCGAAGACCGCCCACCGCGTCATTGCCGGGACGACGACGGTCGGAGTCATGTTCGTCGGACCGGGCGAGGTCCGCCACGGGGGCATTGGCGACGCCGTCGTGGGCGTATGGTCCCATGTCGGCGAGAAGGACCTCGTGCGGTTGCGCGACGTCCTCGCGGAGGCCGGGATCGTGGTGACGGTCACGAGCGACATCCGGTCCGAACTTTGGGCGAAGCTCGTCGTGAATGCGTCGATCAACCCGCTCGCAGCGATCGCGGGGATTCCGAACGGCCGCTTGGTGCGGGACAAGCGCTTGGCCGAGGTGATGGACGCGATCTGCCGCGAGGCGGTCGCGGTCGCGAAAGCGGAGGGGGCGAAGCTGGACGTGGAGGAGCTGCGCCACCGGACCGCCATCGTCGCAAAGCGGACGGCCGCCAACCGCGGAAGTATGCTACAAGACCTGGATCGCCATCGCCGGACGGAGATCGACGCGATCGTGGGCCCCATCGTCCGGTCGGCCGCGAAGCACCGCATCCCGGTCCCGTTGAGCCAAGCGCTCTACGCCGTCGTCCGGGCTCGAGAGGCGGCTGGATGAGGGCCACGAGAACGCAATTTTGCGACTAAAGCTTATAAACTACTATTTAAATCCCTGAAGGCCGAGCCCACACGGCCCTCTTGACCGTCTGAGATCTCGGAGGTGTAATCGGAATGGCTAAAATCAAGATTGAGAACGTCGTCGCATCGACCTCCCTCGGGGAGGAACTGGACCTCCAGGCGATCGCCCTTGCCTTGGGCGGGGCAGAATACGAGCCGGAGCAGTTCCCCGGGTTAATCTACCGGCTGAAGGAGCCGAAGACCGCGACCCTCCTGTTTCGGAGCGGAAAGGTCGTCTGCACCGGGGCGAAGAGCCTCGAGCACGTGAAGCAGGCGATCGAGATCGTGGCGAAGCAGATCGAGGCGGCGGGCATCCCGATCAAGAAGAATCCGGAAATCGAGGTCCAGAACATCGTCGCCTCCTCGGACCTCGGTACGGAAATCAACCTGAACGCGATCGCCATTTCCCTCGGCCTGGAGAAGGTCGAGTACGAGCCGGAGCAGTTCCCGGGCCTCGTGTATCGCATCGACGTGCCCAAGGTCGTCGTGTTGCTGTTCGGCAGCGGAAAACTCGTCTGTACCGGGGCGCGAAAGCCCTCGGACGTCGAAGAGGCCGTCGAGAAGATCACGCAAGAGCTGAAGGCGGCCGGCCTCCTCCGTTAGGGCAAATGCTCGAGCTCCGGGCGGAGACCGACATCGCCGCGCCCGTCGACCGCGTCTGGCAGATCCTCATGGATTTCGACTCCTTCCCCCGGTGGAACCCGTTCATCCGCTCCGTCCGCGGGCGGCCCGAGGTCGGATGTCGCCTCGAGGTCGAGATCGGAGCTTCCGGGTCCCGCGGGATGCGCTTTCATCCGACGGTCACCAGCGTCGTCCCGAAACGCGAGTTCCGCTGGATGGGCCGTGTCGCCTTCCGAGGGCTGTTCGACGGAGAACATATCTTCGAACTGAAGTCCTTGGGGCCCGCCGGGACTCGGTTCGTGCAACGAGAGCGGTTCCGCGGCGTGTTCGTCCCGCTCATGGCCCGTCGACTCCGGAAGGAGGTTCGGCGCGGATTCGAGGAGATGAATCAGGCCCTCCGCGATCAAGCGGTCAGGCCTCCCGCATCCCCGTGACGGGAGCGGGAAAGCCTAAACGAACGTTGTCGTTCCGCGACGCGTGCCGATCTTCGACAACCACATCCACCTGCGTCCCGAGTTCCGCGGCGTGGAGGCGGCGAAGGACTTCGAGCGGGCGGGAGGGACCGCCGTGCTCCTCACCCATTCGCCGTATGCCGACATCCCGATCCGCCGCGCGGAGGACTACGACCGGGCGTACGGAAAGACGCTCGCGATGGCCGAGGCGGTACGGCGCGCCACGCACCTCCAAGTGTTCGTGGCCCTTGGCCCGTATCCCGCGGAGTTGCTGGGCCTGCAGGGCACCTTGGGGTTGGACCCGGCGGTCGAGGCGATGCGGTCCGGGATCGATCAGGCCGCCCGCTTCATTCGCGAGGGCCGAGCCATTGCGTTCGGAGAGATCGGGCGACCCCACTTTCCGGTTGCCCAAGAGGTCGTCGAAGCGTGCAACGGGCTCCTTGTCTACGCGATGGGGCGGGCCAAGGAGCTCGGCTGTGCCGTCGTCCTCCATACGGAAGACCCGACGCCGGCGACCTTCGCGGAATTCGCCCGACTCGCCGCGAAGGCGGGCCTTCCGGCCGATCGAGTCGTGAAGCATCACTCGACTCCTCTGACCCGGCTCGAGGACAACCATGGCCTGGTCCCTTCCATCCTCGCGAAGGAGGATCTCGTGACGGAGGCCCTCCACGGAGGTCCCCGATTTTTCCTGGAGACGGATTACATCGACGATCCGCAGCGACCGGGAGCGGTCCTTGGGCCCGCGACCGTGCCGAAGAAGACGAAAGCCTGGATCGCGAAGGGGCTCCTCACGGAGGACCAGGCGACAATCGTCCATCGCGAGATGCCGGAACGCACGTATCACATCGAAATCCGATGAACGTTCGGGCCCTCAACGCAGCAGTCCCGGTCGTCCGCGGAGTTCGTTGGCCCCCCGACCCTATCAGAAGAAGTCCCCACACTGAGATAACAAGGGCGATGAGCGCGGTCAAGCGGGCGTTCGGAAGGAGTGCGATGACCGCGAGGACCAACCCGAAGAGCAGGAGAGCGAGTCCTCCGATGATATGGGCCACGGCCTGACGGAGTGGGGCATCCACCTCCATGGGACACGATACCGTTCACGCGTCAAATGAACGTTACGCCGCGCACTCAGTGTCGAATGTGGAACCCGCGGAGATCGCCGCGCGGCGCCGACCATGTGACCTCAACGGCCTCGACGCGCGCACGGGGCTGGGACGTCTTGTTCCAATCGATGCACGCCTCGATCCCGGGACGGTCGCCTTCGAAGACGGCTTCGACGCTTCCGTCGTCCAAGTTTCTCACGTACCCGTGGAGGCCCAGTGTCCCGGCCTTTTCCGCGCAATTCGCGCGGAAGTAGACGCCTTGCACGAGACCGCGGAAGATGACGACCGCGCGAGACTCCATGCTCTCACAGAGTGCTCAGACCGATGAAAGAACTTTCTTATACGGTCGCCCGCCTTATCGCAACTCCCCCGGCGGGTTCTCATGGCGAGGAACAGGGTCCAAGACCTGCGGGTTTCTGCCTTCATGTCGACGGACCTGGTCACCGCGACTCCCGACGAGACGATCGGGGACATCCTCGGCAAGATGAAGAAGCATGACATCCACGAGATCCCAGTTTTGGAGCGCAAGAAGCTCGTGGGCGTCGTCACGATGCGCGAACTCATGCGACGTCGGAACCAACCGCCGGGCACGAAGGTCTCGACGATCCTCCAGCCCGCCCCCGAACTCTCGCCGGACACCCCCTTGCCGGTCGCGGCGGAAAAGATGATTTCCACCGGCTCTCGCGCAATCCCTGTGGTGAAAGGGCGATCCCTCGTCGGGATCCTCTCGCGGTCCGACCTTGTGCGGGCCCTCGTGGAGACCCGAGCCGTGGAGGGAATCTCCGCGAAGGATTTCATGACGCCCAAGCCGCAAGCCATCGGGGAGGACGACCCAGTCGATCGCGCGGTCCAGCTCATGAGCTCCCTGGGCGAACGATCCGTCCCGGTCGTCGACAAGCATCGGCGCCTGAAGGGGGTCATCGGGCTCAAGGACGTGGCGGACCTATTCTCCAAGCCAAAGGTCCGAGAGCAGTATGGCGACCGAGCGGGCCGGGAGGAAAAGGTCGTCATCTCGGTCGCGAGCGTCATGCGATACCCGCCCGTCACGGTCGGGCCCGACGCGGACGTCCACCGCGCGGTGGAGCTGATGGCGAAGAACCGGATCTCGTCGACCATCATCGTGGACAAGGACGAGCCCGTCGGGATCATCACGACACAGGACCTCATGCAGTTCCTCGCGGGACTCGTGGAGAGGAAGCAGCTGTTCGTGGAGGTCAGTGGTCTGGAGGACGAGCCACCGGAGACCTACGACGAGATCTACGACCTCATCCAGAAAGAGATGGGGCGCATCGCGGAGATCGTCGAGCCGCGGACCTTCACAATCCATTTCCAGAAATACAGCCCTGAAGGGGACCGATTCAAGTATTCCCTGCGCGCCCGTTTCGCGACGGCCCACCGCGTGTACCATGCGCACCACTTCGATTGGGACCTGCGGGCGGCGCTCAAAGGTCTCCTCGAGATCCTCCACAAGCGGATCCTGAAGGAGAAGGAGCGCCTCCAGACCGAGCGGAAGCGCCACCACTCATCGTAGATTCCAGAAGTCTCGTTGCGCCCGCTTCGCCCGTTCGATCGGGTCCCGTCCGCGCACGGTGGTATCGAGGACTTCGGTCAGGAGGAGATCCACGCGTCGATCGCGGATCCGGCCCACCGATCCCGCGACGACTTCGCTCAGGGCCTCCAGGTGGTACCCGCCCTCGAGGGCGACGGCGAACCGGTTCCCGCAGTGCGCCTTGGCGAGATCTGCGCTCCGGCCGACCAAGTCGACGTACGCGGGGGACGACAGCGTCAGGGATGTGAGCGGATCCCGATAATGGGCGTCGACCCCGAGGCTCATCACGATCGCATCCGGCCGGAACGCCTCCACGATCGGTCCAACGATCGAATCGAATGCGGCCGCGTAGGAGGCGTCGCCACATCCCGCTCCGAAGGGGATGTTCACGGTGAAACCGCGCCCTTCTCCCTCTCCCACGTCCTCCGCGGGACCAGTACCCGGATAGATGCCGTACTCATGGGTCGACAGATAGAGGACATCCGCCCGCTCCGCGAAGATGTCTCGCGTCCCGTTCCCATGGTGGGCGTCGAAGTCGAGGATCGCGACCCGGTGGCCCTCTTCGACGAGATCCGCAGCGGCCACCGCGACGTTGTTCAGGTAGCAAAAGCCCCCTCCGTAATCCGGGCCCGCGTGGTGGCCGGGAGGACGCACGAGGGCGATCGTCGGACGGCCCTCCCGCGTCGCCGTCCGCGTGGCCTGGAGGACGGCGCCCGCGGAGAGCAGCGCGATCTCGAACGTCTCCGGGTGGACCGCGGTCTCCGGGTCGAGGAACCCTTCGGTGAGCTGCCGGAACATGTCGACGTAGGACGGGCGGTGGACCCGCTCGAGGTCCGCGATGGAGGCGGGGGTGGGTCGCACGACGTCGTCGAAGAGCCCTTCCTTCTGGAGGCGGCCCACGATCGCACGCAGGCGGTCCGGCCGTTCCACGTGGAACGGGGATGGCACGTGGTCCACGAACCGCGGATCGTACACGATCACAGACGCGGGAAGGACCGCGCCGAAGTTCAAGGCATCGTCGTCTCCGAATCGCGCGCGTCAGCCCGCTCCATGATAGGAGCACGAAAAGTTCTTTACCCGCCGCAGGGACTCGGGAACGCGTGCTGGAAGCGCCTCAGGTGTTGCAGGGAGGTCGCATCCGTCTCCGGCCCCTCCTGTCTTCCGACCTGCGTCGATGCGTGAAATGGTTCTCGGACCCGCAGATCATCCGATTCCTCGGCCGGAACTCGCCTGTGACGATGCTGGAGGAGGAACGGTGGTTCCGAGACTACGAACGGCGCACAGACGAGCAGATCTTCGCCATCGAGGTGGACGGCGTCCACATCGGGAACATCGGGCTCCACAAGATCGACCGGGTGCACCGGAAGGCGGAGGTCGGCATCGTGATCGGCGAGGCAACCTTCTGGTCGAAAGGATACGGGACGGAGGCGATGCGCACGGCCTTGCGGTATGCGTTTGGCCCGCTCGGCCTGAATAAGGTCTCCCTCGACGTGCTCGAGTACAACGATCGGGCGATCCGGACATACGAGCGGCTCGGATTCCGCCCGGAGGGCGTCCACCGCGAGGACGTTTACAAGGAGGGCCGTTTCGTCCACGTGATCCGGATGAGTATGCTCGCGCGCGAGTTGCCCGAAGCGTTCGTCTGAGAAGGGATTACAGCTCGATCAGTTCGCGGGGCGCGGCGCTCAGGTACCGCGGGGCGCCTTTCGTGATGAGGACGTCGTCCTCAATCCGCACGCCACCGAACCCCGGCACGTAGACGCCGGGTTCGTCCGTGAAGACCATGTTCGGACGGAGGATGAGGTCACTCGAGGCGTTCAGCGCACCGCCGTCGTGGACCGCGAGGCCGATGGAGTGGCCGAGGCCGTGGATGAACCGTCCCTTGAACTTCGTGTGGTCGATCAGGGACCGCGCGGCCGCGTCGACGGACTTCCCCCGGCGGCCCGGCCGCATGGCGGCCAGGGCGGCGGCCTGGGCCCGTGCGACCGTGTCGTGCATCCGGCGCTGCTCCGCGGACGCCTTGCCCACGACGACGGTCCGTGTGATGTCGGAGCAGTACATCCGGTAAAACGCGCCGAAGTCGATCACGATCATGTCTCCGCGCTGGATCTTTCTCGGCCCCGCGGTGTAGTGCGGTTCCGCGCCATTCGGGCCCGACCCCACGATCGTCCGGAACGAGGGAGCGGTCGCCCCGTTCTGCTGCATCCGGTACACGAGCTCGGCCGCGACCTCTGCCTCCGTCACCCCGGTCCGGATGAACGGAAGCGTCTCGACGAAGGCGCTCGAGGCGATTTCGCACGCCCGCTGGATCCGCTCGATTTCCTCCGGGTCCTTGACGAGGCGCGTCTTCATCACGGCTTCGGAGACATCGACGAACCGGGCGGACCGGGGCGCGAGCTTCCGGAGACGCTCGAACGCGCCATGCGTGAGCTCGGCCGCATTCACGCCGATCTTGCGGTGGCCCTTCAAGTGGTATCGGAACCGTGCCGACGCCTCGTCCCGGGTCCGGAATACGTGGAGGGGCAGGCCGGTCTTCTTCGCGGCCTCTTCCTCCAAGGCGGACGTTGTGATGTGGCAGCCGCCATCGGGCGTGAGCCAGGCCGCGCACCCTTCGAAGAGGCCGTCCGTGAGGCCGGTCGCGTAGAAGAAGGACATGTCGATGTGCGGCTCCACGGAGTTCAGGAAGACGATGAGGTCCACTCCGTCGGCCAAGTTCCGGAAGATGCGTCGGATGCGATCGCGCACGCGAATCCCATCGCCCAATCGTCGAGCACGCCCTTAAGGATTCGCGGGAAACCGGAGTTACGGGCGCGCGGAGAGGTCACGAAGGATTATCTGTTCGCGGGACCAGTCCGCGGTCCGTGGCGAAGCGCCGACACCGAGGCATGGAGCGGCGGATCGCCGTGGAACGGATGACGACCCTGCTCCAACTCGCGGAGTCAGAAGCCCTTCAGCGGCACGCGGGCCGGGCGAGGCGATATGTCGAGCTCGCGCGGAAGATCGGCATGCGGTACAACGTTCGGGTACCGGCCCGGTTCAAGCGGTCCTTCTGCAAGAAGTGTCTCGCGTTCCTCCTTCCCGCGGTGAGTGCGCGGGTCCGTGTGGGCCGCGGTCGCATCGTCGTCACGTGCAACACATGCGGGGCCGTGCAACGCTATCCCTATCGGAGGGAGCAGAAAGCACGCCGCGCCCCCCGCGCACGGGCTCAGTAGGACGTCGTCATGTCGATCTTGCCGGCCTTCCGAGCGAAGTACTCGCCGGTCTTGAAGATCAGGATACTGAGGGCGAAGAAAGCGATGGACGACACGAGAAGCAGGAGGAGGATCGTGAGGTCGTCATAGCCAGTCAGCGTCGTGTCGACCCCGAGGGACGGCGCGAGGAGGCGCCGGGTGATATCGAACCAATATGTCAAGGGGATCCCCTGGCCGATCGCCCGCCCCCAGGAGGGGAGGACGGACAGGGGGAAGAGCACGCCGCAGAACACGTAGAACAGGCCGGGGATGCCTTCGGCCAAGCCGTGCGTGTGCTTCGCCGTGAGGAAGGAGATCCCGCCGAGGCAGATCCCAATCGCCAGCAGGACCGTGAGGCCGAGCGCCGTGGCCGCGAGGAACATCGGGATGGCCGTCCACGAGAGTTGGATCGACACGTTGAGGAAGAAGACCCCGAACAAGAGGGTGATCGCAACGGCGAAGCTCGAGACCGCGACCTTCGACGCCGCACGACCGACGATGTAGACGTAGTACGAGATCGGGGAGATGTACACGTACCGGATCGTTTGGTACCATTCCCGGTCCGACTGGATCACCTGGAACGTGCCGAACAGGACGGACGCGACGAAAATGAAGAACGAATTGCCGATGTACAGGTACGAGAACGCGGCGGGGTCGCCTTGCGGCCGACCGATTGCGACGAAGACGACGTACATCAGTACGAGGATGAATGCTCCCGCCACGGGCTTCACGACGGAGTAGATGACGAAGAGCCACGGCTCCGTCCAATTCGAGTCCATCTCCCAGCCGAGCCAGGCGGCCACTTTGAAGGTCCGCCAGTACGTGTTCATTGATGCCGTGAGGTCAACTTCCCCTCTCGCTTCGCGAGGACCTCTAGGTACGCGAGCGCGTACCTTGCGAGGACGAGGAACCCGACGGCGAGGACGCAGAGGATCAGGAGCTCGGTGGACACCGGGGCGAGCGGCAGGATCGCCGCCTGGGACGCAGGCCCGAGGGTGAGTTGGCGCAGCGCGTCCAGGCCCAGGGTGGCCGGGACCAGACTTCCCGCGAGCGCCACGGCGGGTCCCCACCCGGGGATCTTGAAGAGCCCGCCGACCGGGAAATACATCCCGCTCGAGAAGAAGATCGGTTCCTCCATCAGGGCCGACAGGTTCCAGGCCTCGCGGCCCCACAGGAGGTACAGGGAGGCAAACATCATGCCCATCCCGTAAAGGGCGATGAGCGTGACGAAGAAGACCGCGAGGAGGGAAAGGGGATCGGCGACCTGGAAGACCACACCGAAGACGATGACGCCAGCGGCGAGGGTCGAGAGCGCCCGCACGGAGGTCATGAACATGCCCCCGACGGCCATGCCGCCCAGGAGCGCCATCCGATTCATCGGCGCCATCATGTACAGCTGAAGGTTCCCGATCTCCTTCTCCCAATACAGCTGGCTCGCCATGGACCAGAGGACGTTGAGCCAGAACGCGACCATCGTGCCGCCCAGGACCACGGTGGCGACGAGCGCGTTCACCCAAAGATGCGCGCCGGCGATTGCCGCTTCCCGCTCGGCTTGCGTCAGGCTGTCATTCGCCACGATCGCCGCGATCGTTCGGGTCCCGAACGCTTGATAGATGAACACGTACGAGGCAATGCCCAGCAGCGGCAAGAAGGCCTCGAACACGATCCACGAGGGCTCGCGGTTCGCCCCGATGATTCGTGGATACGATCGGCCCACGACCGCCCGGGCATTCAGGCCGAGCCGGTACCGCAGGTCCGTGCGGCGCGCCGGCGCGGCGCTCATTCGAAGCCCCTCCCGACCATGCTGATGAACACGTCCTCGAGGGTCGGCTCGGACTTCTGGAGGGAGTGCACCTTCTTTCCCTGGGAGGTAATCAGGCTAAGGATTTCGGCGACCGGGCCCTCGTCCTCGAGGATGAACGTGAGGTGGGACCGGTTCGTCCCGATGTCGTTCGTGAGAGAGAAGTTTTTCACGCCCTGCATCGAACTGAAGGACGCCGTGTCGCGAATCGCATCGACCTCGAGCCGGAAGGTCGTCTCCGTCCGGATCATCCGCTTCAGGGCCTCCGGGGTGTCGCACGCGAGGATCTTCCCCTTGTCGATGATCGCGATCCGGTCGCACATCTGGTCCGCCTCCGCCATGTAGTGGGTCGTGAGGAGGACCGTCTTGCCCTTCTGGGACCGCACCCAGTTCAGCACGTATTCCCGGATGATGCGCGCCGCGTTCACGTCGAGACCCAGGGTGGGTTCATCGAGGAACAGGATGTCGGGGTCCGTCACGAAGCCGCGGATCATGTTCATCTTCTGCCGCTGCCCGGTAGACAGCATCCGCACCTTTGCATCTCGCTTGTCCCACAGGCCGAAGACGTGCATGAGTTCGTCGATCCGGGCCTTCGAGACCCTGCTCGGCACGCCGTAGAATTGGGAGAACATCCAGACGTTCTCGCGGGCGGTCAGGAGGCCATAGCCGGAGGTCTCGCCGCCGGACACCATGTTGATCCGCTGCCGAATCGGGAAAGGGTCCTTCGCCACGTCGTGGCCTGCGACGAACGCCTGCCCCGAGGTCGGCAGGAGGAGCGTCGCGAGGATCTTGATGAGGGTCGTCTTGCCCGCGCCGTTCGGCCCGAGCATCCCGAACAACTCGCCTTCCCGGATCTGGATCGAGACGCCGTCCAGGGCGGTCACGGGGCCGAGGTGCTCGTCGGCTTCGTCCGCGGTGCGCTTCCTCCGGAAGCGGTGCTTCTTCCCTGCGAACACGCGCGTCAGGTCGCGCGTCTCGACTGCATACGACATCGTGGGGTACGCCCTCTCGCTCTCCAGACCGGTCGGAGCGCAACTGGGCCTAGGCGGCGATTCGTTGACGGTATCGCGTGATGTATCCGGCGATCCGGTTGCGCATCAAGTTGCTTTTCACGTCCGTCAGCTCCGATACCATCTTCTTGTTGTGCTCGTAGTCGTTCGTGAACTCGTTCGGATAGAGCTTCGTCAGCTCGATCGCGACTCGCTTGATGTATGTCGGCCGAATGTTGCCCAGCGACTCACTCCGCGTCCGGTTCGGGAAGCCGCTCAAAGGGAGGGCGCTAGATAAAGATTCTGAGCGGAACGACGACGCGCGCGCCAGTTGGCGTGCGGCTCTGACCGTCCGTCGAACTCATCGGGCAACTATTAAATAGGAACCTCGGATACGCCGACGAAGAGGACGCCCTCATCGGTCTCCGGGAGCGCATACCGATGGAAGAATCCCTCGTGAACGTCGAGTTCCTCAAAAGCTCGAACAATTACATCGCCCGGATCCAGAGCGAGCTTGGCGGCATGCGCGAGTACCGCAGCTCCTCCTTCGAAGAGGTCCTCGAACAGGTCGTGATCGACCTGCAAGAGGAGTTCGAGTCGTACTCGTAGTCAGGCGCCCGTCCACGTCGGCTTCCGTTTCTCGATGAAGGCCCGCATGCCTTCCTCCTTGTCGTGCGTCGAGCCGACGACCCCGAAGGCCGCCGTCTCGAAGTCGAGGCCCGCGGACAGGGGCATGTCCATCGACGCGCGGAGGCACGCCTTCGCAAGGGCGATCGCGGCGGGGCTCTGGTCCAGGATCTTGCGAGCCAAGGCCTTCGTCTCCTCCAGGAGGCGGTCCGCCGGCACCACCCGGTTCACGAGCCCGATCCGCTCCGCCGTCGACGCGTCGATCGGCTCGCCGGTGAAGATCATCTCGGCGGCCCACCCCATCCCGACGAGCCGTGGCAAACGCTGGCTCCCGCCGAAACCCGGGATGATGCCGATGGTGACCTCTGGCTGGCCGAGTTTGGCGCGGTCGGAGGCGATCCGGACATCGCAGGCGAGGGCCAATTCACAGCCGCCGCCGAGGGCGTATCCGTTGATGGCCGCAAGGATCGGCTTGTTGCACGCGGCCATCGCGTCCCCAAGGCGACGCCCGGCCTCGGAGAAGGCGCGCATCTCGAGGGCCGACAACCCGGCCATCTCCTTGATGTCTGCCCCCGCGACGAAGGCGCGGTCTCCGGCTCCCGTGAGGATGATCGCGCCGACGTCGGCCGCCATCGACAGGTGCTCGATCGCCATCGACAACTCCCGCAGCACCCTCGAATTGAGCGCATTCAACGCCTCGGGACGGTTCACCGTCACGACCGCAAGGCGGTCCTCCATCGCGACCTGGATCGAATCGGGCATGTTCTCACTTCGGGGAATGGCGTGGGCGCGCGATGAACGTTCGGTCTCACGGCCGGCCGGAGGGATCGAGGCCTATGCCTTGCCGTACTCGTAGACGCCGCGGCCGGCCTTCCGACCCACTCGCCCCGCCCGGACGTACTTCCGGAGGAGCGGGGAGGGACGGAACTTCGGGTCCCCGGTCTCCCGGAACAGGACCTCCATCACATCGAGGCCGATGTCGAGGCCCGTGTAATCGGCGAGTTCGAACGGCCCCATGGGCATGTTCGTCCCGAGCTTCATCGCCTTATCGATGTCTTCCGCGCTCGCGACGCCCTCCTGCAGGAGGTTGAACGCCTCGTTCATCATCGGGACGAGGAGGCGGTTCACGACGAAGCCGGGGGACTCCTTCACCTCGACGACTTCCTTGCCCAGCTTGCCGCACAAGTCCTTGACCAGTTGGACCGTCTCATTCGACGTCTCGGAGCCGCGGATCACCTCGACGAGCTTCATCACTGGCGCGGGATTGAAGAAGTGCATCCCGACGACGCGGTCCGCACGCTTCGTGACGCTCGCCATCTCCGTGATGCTCAAGGACGACGTGTTCGACGCGAAGACGACCTCCGGGGGACAGAGTCGGTCCAACTCCGAGTAGAGCTCCCTCTTGATATCCATCTTTTCGAAGACCGCCTCGATCACGACTTGGGCTCCGGCGACGGCGTCCTTCAGGTCGACGACCCCGCGGATCTTCGACACGATGGCCTCGACCTCCGACGTGGCCATCTTGCCTTTCTCAACGCGCTTCATGAGCGGATCGCGGATCCGGCGGAAGCCGCCGTCGACCAAGCGCTGCTCGATATCCCGCATCGTGACTTGGAACCCTGCAGCCGCGCACGTCTGCGCGATCCCGGCGCCCATCGTCCCGGCTCCGATCACCGCGATCTTCTTGACCTGCTCTGCTCGCATCCGCGTCCCTCGCGCCGGCCGGGACAGAGGGGTCAATCCATATAAGATGCGGCAATTGAAATTCGAGGCGTCATCATT
>VBMR01000068.1 GCA_005878325.1 Methanobacteriota archaeon
CGGCCGTGAAGGGGTAGGCCCGTGGAGTATGTCTGTCATTTCTCTCAAGGATGTCACGTGGACCTATGCTGGAGCCCGCAAGCCAGCCCTCGAAGGCCTCAATCTCGAAGTTGAAAGAGGAGAGGCGGTCCTCGTCACCGGCCCCGCGGGCGCGGGGAAGTCGAGCCTCTGCTATTGTCTCAACGGCCTCATCCCGAACTTCTTTCCCGGTTCTTTCTCCGGGGAAGCGAAGGTGGGCGGGCACGATCCCGTGGTCGAGGAGATCGGCGACCTCTCTCGAATCGTCGGCATGGTCCTAGAGGACTACGGGGCGCAGCTCCTCCAGCCAACCGTGATCGACGACGTGGCGTTCGCCCTCGAGAACTTCGGAATCGACCCGCAGGATATCGGCGCGCGGGTCGGGAGCGCGATCGACACGGTGGGCCTGAAGGGGCTGGAACCGAGGAACCCGCACACCCTGTCCGGCGGACAGCAGCAGCTGTGCGCGATCGCATCCGTCATCGCCCTCGCCCCCGAGATCTTCGTCCTCGACGAACCGATTTCCGCCCTCGACCCCCTTGGCGGCGAAATGGTCAGCACCTTCCTCCGGAATCTGATCAGGAAGCGGGAGCACACGTTCGTGATCGTGGAGCAGCGGATCGAGGAGTTCATCCCATGGGTGGACCGATTGGTGGCGCTCCAGGGCGGCCGCATCGTGGCGGAAGGCTCCCCGTTCGAGCTGCTCAATGACGAGGTCCGTTGGGACAAAATCCGGGAGGCGCGGGTGAACCTCCCGCAACTCTCCCTGCTGGCTCATGAGCTGAAGAAGAAAGTCGACGACGGCGGACGCGTCGAGTCCCTCGACCCGGCCGATTTCCCACCGCGGCTCACGGAAGCCCTGGCGGAACGGATCAGACGCTCGCCTTCCCGCTTCGGCACGAATCCCGGTCTTCCTCGCGACCCGACAGGCGAGCCGATCGTCAGGGCCGAGGCGCTCTGGCATGTGTACGAGGGAGGCACCGTCGCGCTGCGGGAGGTGAGCCTTGCGGTGCGGCCCGGGGAGCTCGTGGCCATTGTGGGCCAGAACGGCTCTGGCAAGACTACGTTTCTCAAGCACATCAACGGGCTCTTGCGGCCCACGAGAGGCCGGATGTCCGTCGAAGGAATCGACACCCGCCGCTCGGACCCGAGTACCCTGAGCAAGATCGCCGGCCTCGTCTTTCAGCACCCGGACCGTCAGCTGTTCAAGCTCGGAGTCCGGGATGAAGTAGAGCTTGGCATGAAGAGGCTCGGCTTGGCACCCGAGGAGCGCGCCCGCCGCGTCGTGGAGATCCTGAGGCTCGTGGGCCTCGAACACGCGGTGGAGACGCCCTCCTTCAGCCTGAGCCTGGGTGAGCGGAAGCGGCTCGCCCTGGCCGCCGCCCTTTCCACGGATCCCAAGATCGTCCTCGTGGACGAACCGACCACCGGACAAGACCTGAGCATGAAGCGGGAGATCATGGACCTCCTTGCGATGCTGAACCAGGCTGGGAAGACGGTCATCGTGGTCACCCACGACATGGACATTGTCGCGAGGTATGCCCGGAGGGTCGTGGTGATGGCCGACGGACAGGTCCTCGCGGATGGACCGACCCGAGAGATTTTGAGACGGACCGACGTCCTGAACCGCGCCCATCTGAAGCCTCCCCCCGTGGTCGGGCTTTCCAACCTGCTTTCCGGGAAGACGGGGGTCCCGGTCAGCTTCCTCACGACGGAAGAGATGGTGAGCCTCTTTGA
>VBMR01000069.1 GCA_005878325.1 Methanobacteriota archaeon
CGTCCTCATGGGCGGTGCCTTCGCCACCCTGTACTTCATCTTCTACACGGGCCTCCCGTACCTCCTCGACGGACGATTCTCCGTCCTGGGATTTGTGTGGGCCGCGTCCGGTCTCTACCGGCTCGCCAACCTGATCGGGATCGTGGCCCTCTTCGCCGCGACGACTCTCATGATCGAGCTGGCAAACGCTCTCACCTTGCTGAAGGTCCCGCCAAGGATCGCATCGACCGTCAGCCTGGCCTTCGGTTCCGCCCCGATCTTCGTCTCCCAGTTGGGAGAGATCGTGGATGCCTACCAGTCCCGCGGGTTCAAAGTCTATCATCTGAATCCGCTGAGACGCGCTGCGGCGTACTTGGCCCTCCTGCCACCGACGATCTTCGCCACCTTGCGAAGGGCCCAATGGACGTCGGTGGCGTTGGAGATGAAAGGCTTCACGTATCCCGGCGAGCGGACGTATCGTAAGGCGAGCACCCTCACCCGGGTCGACAAGGTCGTCATCGCCGCGAACGTAGCCGTCATGGGCTTCTGCGGCTACGTCGCCACATTGCGGTTGCCCCAGTTCGGATTCACCCAGCCGCTCTTCGAACGCCTGATGGAGTCGTCCCCGCTGCATCTGGTCGGCGGCTTCTTCCTGGTCGTCGCCTTCGTCCTGTTCAATATCGTGCGAAGGCTCTGACCGAGGCCGTGCGGCTCCCAGGCGCTGGAATCACTACTTCGTCGTGTATCGATCAAGCCACGTCGGTCGCAGGAACCCAGGCGCGTACCGGTCCAAGAGCGCGACGATGATCACCAGAGGGACGGTGTTGAGCAGGGACCACGGCCCAATGAAGACGAGGGTCGAGGGAACGACGAAGCCCGTGGGCGCGAGCTTGGCGAAGTTCGAGGCCCAGAGAGCCCAGGTGAACACGTCGTACTGGTGCAGCAGGAAGGTTTGGGCGAAGAGGATTGGATACTTCCACCGCCAGACCACGTCGTGATAGAAGTAGTAGGCGATCGTGACCAGGAACGTGGAGCTGAGCATGAAGTTGAACGTGCCCCACGGGAAATCGTACCAGAGCAATCCGCCCAGGAAATGGGCGATGAACAGCCCGATCGGGCCCGTTCCCATGCCGACGATCTGGGGCATGATGCCGGTGATGGACCAGCTTCCCGGCGGGAACACGACGATGATGAGGCCCAGGGCGTTCCACGCGAAGGTAATCCCGGAGAACGCGGCGATAATCCCCGCTTCCCGGGACGTGACCCACACGATCTTCCTCCCCAAACTCCTCCCCACCGTGACGTTGGCCCCTCCGTCGGCCGAGGCGCCCGGTCCGGTCCGAGCCGATTCCTTCGGAAGGAATCGGTAGGCCGCATAGGTTGTCACGCCGGTGGTGACAATCGCGGCCACCCACAGGATGGGACCCATGACGAGGGCGAGGAACGGCGGATCGGACGGAACCGAACCGGCCCACACCCCAAGGACGGCCAAGTTGTACACGAAATAGATTCCGAGCAGGACAGCCAGCAACGTCATCTTCTTCAATCTTTCAACCTCCTTGCATAGTAGACGATCACTCCGAGCGCGACGAACAACGCGGCCATGAGGAGTACATAGAGGATTGTGTTCAGGACTTCGCCGGTGGTGCCGCTAGCGAACCCGCCGGGAAGAAGTCGGGGAACACCCGTGAACCCCCCTTGGTTGCCGTAGGCGGCGTACATCCCCACTGCCACGACCACGATCACCACGAGGACCAGCAATGAGATCATCGTGGACTTTCGCTGGACCATTGCCTGCATGGCCACTCCTCCTCCCCATGG
>VBMR01000070.1 GCA_005878325.1 Methanobacteriota archaeon
TGCACGTGCATAAGGGGGGAGAATGATCGTCCCGCCGCTCAAGCGGGGCTTGGGCTATCTGGCGCTCGACCCCGAGGACACCGTCCCCTCGTTTCTTCGCTCGATGGCGGATGCCCAGACTCGGTTCCTTTGGATGACGTCGGCCCCGCCGTCCGCAGCTCCAGAAGGCGGGGACCTCCTGCGGGTCACGACCTTGCGCCGAGGCCTCGGCACCGTCGACCCGAGACGTCTCCAAGATCTGCGCACCGCCGCGACGACCTTCTTCGACGAGAACGGCCCGGGGCTGCTGGTCGTCGACTGCCTCCCGTCCCTCATCCTCCATGCGGGTATCGAACGGGTCCTTCGCTTCGTGGACGACCTCCACGAAGAAGTGGCGATGCGGGACGCCTACCTGGTCGTGTTCGTCGACCCGCGGGAGCTGAACCGGCGGATGATCGCGTGGTTGGAACGGGAATTGGATCCGTTGCCGCAAGCCGTCGAGGTGCCCCCGTCCGAGGGGGGTCGCCTCACCGCCTGAGCTACGGTCCGAAGATTAGCCCCATTCCGGAGGCCGCCTCGTCATCCTGGGACTGAAATCGGCGGTAGATCCGTTCGGCGTCGGCTCCCGGAAGAGCGCCCGCGATCCCTTTGGTCAGCTCGACCGCCCGGGTGACGGCGGCATCGCTCCCCTCGACCAAGACGTATCGGTCGTTGCCGGGCAACCCCAGGCTCTTCGCGTCGCGGGCAGTCACACTCTGACGGCTCACGATGTCGTCCTGCAACAAGACGCTCGTCTTCTCCGCGGCTCCGGGCGGGAACCGGAGGATCCGGTACACGGGCGGAGCCCACCGCGAGGTCCGTATTAAACGATTCACTCCTCATCGATCAAAGTCGTTAAGGGAAGGATCGACAGGAACCCCCCGACCACGAGCAGGCCATTCCGCGCGATCGGGTCTACCGTCCACGCGCCAATGAGTCCACCGGAAATCCCGACTTCCCCGGGAAGTTGAGCACGGTCCGCGTGATCGCGCATCCAGGACCTCCCTCCGACCAAACGGCCTTTCGAGGCTTTGCCCACGCGTGATAACCGCCGGGAAACGTTCTTATCGCGTCCGCCCGCATCGTCGCATGTGGCCGATCCAGAGGAATTCAGCGAGGTCGGCGAAATCGGGGAGACGCAGATCCTCGCCTCGCTCCTCGGGGTCGCCGACATGGTCGGCGGACTCACGGATACGGACGAGATCGTCGCCCTGATTGCGCGTGTCACCCCCGGAGTCATCCGGGTGGACCGGTGTGCCATCATGGGGTACGACGAGGCGAACCGCGAGTTCCGGACCCTCGGGTCGTTCGGCGCGGGATCGCGGGGGACGCCGTTCGACGGACTCCGGATTCCGGAATCGGACATTCCTTGGCTTTCCCAACGGCTCATCGCCCTCCGGCTGCCCGCGATCATCAAGGCCACGTCCGGAGAAGCCGGCCTCTCCCCTTCGCTCCAGCATCGGGTCGCGATGAAATCTGCCCTCATCGTGCCCCTCACGGCTCGGGGTCGGTTCCTGGGTCTTCTCTGGCTCGACGACACGAGGAGCCCCCACTACTTCACCTCGGAGGAGATCAACATCGTCCAGGGGATTGGAGCCCAGGTCGCGATCGCGCTGGACCGGGCGAACCTTGTGGACCAGCTCGACCTCGAGCGGCGCCGGTCGGAGGCGTTCGTCTCCGCCTTGTTCGAGGGGGTCATCGTCGTCGACGGAGACGGCCGAATCCTGACGATCGACCCGGGGGCGGAATCCCTGATCGGATGGCAGACCTCCGAGGTCCGGGGTCGCCGCATGCGCGAGGTGTTCGACATCTCCGAGGCGGAAGCGAGCGTCGCGTGGCGGATGGAGAAGTCGGGCCCGTCTTCGAGGCCGAAACAGTTGGCCCTTCGAGCCCGAGATGGCGAGGTCGTCGTATGCTGGACCCGCGGCATCGCGGTCCGAAACGCCGCGAAGGAAGTCGTCCAGGTGCTCTACCTCCTCCGGAAAGGGACGGGCGTGAGCGACTATTCGGATCGGGTCATGGATTCGATCGACGACCTTGCGGACGCACCGGCCGCAGAGCCGAGCCGGAATAAAGGAGCAAGCGGATCTCCGCCGTCGTGAATCGGCTGGGCGCGGAAGGCCGCCTCGTCTCCTTCGCGGATCGCCCGGAGATAGAGGGGGCACCCTTCGTGAGGAGCCCATTCTCGCCACCAGGGCCCCCTCCGGCTCCCTGAGTCAATGTGCCGCGCAGGTCGAACCGGGCTTCGCGTACGAATCATTCGGGTTCTTACGCCGGCGTGAATGGCTACGACGTTGGCGGCGAGCGCTCGCATCGGTAACGACTTCGGGCTGCTTCGCTCGCCCGTCCGGATGGCTGGAGACGCGGCCAACAATGGCGGTCGTCCGGTTTTCGTCCCCATAAAACGAACCCCAAGTCCTTGCGATTCTCATCCGTTGGGAGAATCAGACTGTCCTCTGTTGGTAACTACCGCGAACACTTTATATATCGTCGGGACGGCTGTCTCGAAATATCCTTCCGCCCACCGGGAGGCCATGACATGAAAATCGTCCTGCGCGATGATGAATCGGGCGTCTCTGAGGTCGTCGGCACGATCCTGATCCTGGCGATGACAGTCGTCCTATTCTCGTCGATCATCCTGTGGGTGGGAAGCATCCCCACGCCGACGACGCAGACGCGCGTGGATCTCCGCCCCTCGATGATCCCCGTATACCGTCTCGCTCCCACCCGGGTCGACGAGCGACGGCATCTTGGACGGGCCGGACTCGGTCTGGGACATCGGGGAGCGCTGGACCTACGTGAACTACAACCTTCGGTCCTCCGATCAGATCTCGGTCCTCGTGGTCGACGTCACGAAGAACCTCGCCCTATGGAGCGCGCAGATCACCGCCCCTGCCGGGACCCGCCCGCCCGTGTTCGTGGCGAAGTGGACGGACGATTTGTCGGGCACCTCGGCCATCGATCCCATCCAGGCGACGCTGGGCTTCATCCTGTACGCCCGGGTGATTGACCCGGACAATGACTTGAATCGCAACTCCGTGTACGCCTACCTGTCCTTCTTCTTCGGCACAAACACCACCTGCGGAAACCCGCAGAAGATGCACGACGATGGGGTGTATCCCGACGCGGCCGCCGGAGACGATGTGTTCTCGCTCGGCTCCAACGGCTGTATGGACCCACCGAACCCGTCCCTCACGGCCGACGGAACCCTCATCCTTCTGAACGCGACGGACAAGCAGAACCATAAGACGGATACCCGCCTGCGGCTGACCGTCGTCCCGCGGTCGGGAGGCGGAGGCGGTGGCCCCGGGAGTGGGGCTTGGGCCCTCCTGACGGCGGATCAATCCACGATTGCCGCGAGCCCGCTGCAGACCGCGCCGAATGTCGCCTTCGCTCTCTTGCCGAACCAGACGTACACGTTCAAGTTCTGGGTCGTGTTCCGCAGCTCCGTAGCCACGAACGGGTTCCGGCTCTCGCTGACCTTCCCGACGGTCAGCCGGTTTGCCGCAAGCGTCACCATTCCCCAATCGGCGGACGGGACCATCGCCGACTGGCGCGGCTTCATCACGTCCTCGGGCGACGTCGTCGTCAGTTCTACCGTCCAAGCCGCGACTACGGACTATGTCGCCACCATCGAGGGAGTGATCCGCGTGAGTATCGCGGGCAACCTGCAGCTCGTGTTCGGTTCGGAGACGAGCGGGCAGAGCGTGACGATTCGCCAGGGAACGGTCGGCCAATTGCTGATCGCCGCCTGAGGCCCTCCCTGGGCCGCGGGCGACCTACGCCCGTAAGGCCTGGAGGACGCCGGCGACCCGCTCGACTTCGATGACCGCGAGGGTCTTCCCCTGGCCCGTCAGTTCTCGGAGCCGCGAGGCGAAGTGTGCCTCCCGCCGCGATTGCAGTCGGCGGAATCCCGGCGAACCGTTCACCTCCGCATCCCATTCGAGGACGAAGTCCCTCGGCGTGGTCGCGGCAAAGCGCTTCTTGCGGAGCCGGCGCTCCAAGCGGCCCTGAAACACGACCTCGAGGGCGGACACGCAGTCGACGTAGGCATCCGCGTAGAGGGCCTCGTCCATGTCGATCGCCTCCAGTCGGGCGCCCCGTTTTTCGGCGGACCGGACCGCCTCGGAGAAGCAAGGAGGGGGCTTCACCGGAGGCTCCCACGCGGAGAGGCCTGCGACGTAGATTTCCTCCTCGAAATTTTCCGGCTCGAGTGGCTCGCCGCGATATGATCGGAGGGCCTGGAGTTCTTCCGGACCGATGCTCAGGGCGACGACTGCGGGTCGCGTCGCATCCATCGCGCGCGCGACGGCATCGGCCTCGGAGGGCAGGCCTCGGACGACGGACAGGACATGGAGGGACGTGTCTCCGAGGCGGACCTCGTCCATCACCGCTTCCTCTCGGAGATCAACGCCTCCACGTCATCGGTGTCCCTGGCCCGGCGCAGCTCCTCCCGGCCAATCAGGGGGACGCCGCGAATGCTCATCCGCACGAAGCGCCGCACGACGAACATGACGGAATCCTTCTCCACCACGCGGCTGATGTCCGAGACGACCTCCGCCTTCCGATCGAGGGCGGTCTCCGCCCCGCCGACGCCCGTGAGGTAGGTCGTCTCCTCGTGTCTCGAGAGGGCATCGAACGGGCTCCGGACGGTGGGCAGGACGTCGTATCCGAGGCGCTCGAGCCGCTGGTACAGCTCGCGCTCGAATCGTTCGAGCCGGGGGGCCGCGCCCGGCCCGGATCCCGGTTCATCGATGAACCGGAACGGATCGACGGGCAGCGCGAGGGAATCCTGGAGGAATTCCTCGAGGCGCATCGCCACCTCGAGGGTCGCGGCCATGCCCTCGATGTACATCTGGATCGTGCGTCGGGAGACGCCCGCGATCTCGGCGAGGGCCCCTAGGGAGAGGCCTCGCTCCTCGCGGAGCCGACGGAGGGCCGACGCGTCGAGGCGGACGTACAGGCCGCCCGGGGCGGAGAAGAGGAAGGGAGGGACGCCTTCCTCGAGGAACTCCAAGAGCGTGCTGCGACAGAGGATCGGAACCCCGAATCGGCTGTAAATCACCCCGTCTTCGAGGGAACCGCTTCCGGTCCGCTCGCCGATGATCAGCGGGGAGCCCTGGAGGGCCCGCGCAATCCCCTTCAGTTCCTCGGCGGTCTCCTTGCTCAGGGCGTCCACGTTCAGGAAGACCTTCACGATCAGGAGCGTGTCGTCGCGGCGCGCGACGACGTCGAAGCAGAGCCCCCGCTCCCCGTGCGGCTGGGAAAGGAAGAAGCCCGTCTTCGCGAGCGCCTTCCGCGCCTCCTCCAGGAGCCACTCCCGTTTCACGGGTCTTTCATCGTTTAAACTTCTATATAAACAAGGTGGAACGAGTGTTGCGCGGACTCCTCGCCTGGAGGCCCCGCCGAACCCTTTATCGATGACTCTCACCTCGCGGGCCTTTGCGATGTCGGGCGAGCTCCGAGGCGACCGGGTGATCGTGGGCGATCCCGCGGAGGCGAGCGCCCTCTACAACCGCGGATACTTCGGAGTCCCGCAGCCCGGTGGTGGCGTGGAGATGGACCTCCTCGAGGCCGTGTACCTCGTGGAGGCGGAGCGGCTCGAGGTCCGTCGCGACGGACACCGGGTAACCTCGCCCGAACTGTTTCGTTCCGCGGGCCGCGCGATTCCCTCGTTCGAGATCCGCTACCTGGTGTACCGCGACCTGAGGCAACGCGGATACGTCGTCGAGGCGCGAGGGGGCGCTTTGGATTTCCAGGTGTACCCCCGAGGCGGCGCCCCCAAGAAGACGCCGAGCAAGTACTGGGTCCGCGCTTTGAGCGAGCGGGCCGTATTCGACCTCGCGGAGCTGCTCGGGCGTGCGGAGGAGGCGGCGTCGGTCCGGAAGACTCTCCTCTTGGCCCTGGTCGACGAGGAGAGCGATCTCACGTACTACGGCGTCCGGGAAGCGCGCCCCCGCGGCCATCGCACGATCGGCTCCCCGAAGGAACGCGCGGTGGCGCATTTCTTGGGAGACCGCGCGGTCGTGATCGACGAGGCGCAGGCCGACGCACTGCACACGGCCGGGTTCTTCGGCAAGATGGTCGGCCGTCGGTTGCAACTGAGTCTCCTCGAAACGGCCTTTCTCTTGAAGTCCGGATTCGTGGAGGTCCGGAACGCGGAGACGGACCGATCGATCGGCTTGTCGCGTCTCATCCAGGAGGCGAAGGCGATCCAATCCGACTTCCCGCTCCGCCTTAGAGCGTACGAGGACCTGACCGCCCGCGGGGTGATTTCGAAGACCGGCTTCAAGTTCGGTTCCCACTTCCGCGCCTACGAAGGGGACCCGGAGACCCACCACGCGAAGTACCTCGTCCACGTCGTGCCGAAGGGGCATCGCGGCGCGTGGCCCGAAATCAGCCGTGCCGTCCGCCTGGCGCATGGAGTGAAGAAGCAGATTCTGTTCGGCGAGGTCGGCCCGAGCGTGCGATACGTGAAACTCGAACGGTTCCGTCCCTAGGGATCCCGAACCGAAGGGGCGACATACCTCCACTTAGAGGTATACTCTCCCTCGAGATTCTCGGTCTCGAAAGAGCCTTCATCCTCCGTCGCCATGGACCGGCCGTGGACCTCCGGATCGGATGCGTCGGATACTCCTACGATTTCTGGGTCGGTCCGTTCTATCCTCGGCACACGCCCCAGGCCGACTTCCTGCGGCTGTACAGCAAGGTGTTCGACCTCG
>VBMR01000071.1 GCA_005878325.1 Methanobacteriota archaeon
CGACAAGAAGAACCTGGAGATGCTCGACTCGGAACTCACGCGGCTGGGTCGGAAGGATTTGTCCGCGCCACTCGCGAAGGTGATCCGGCTCTCCGGGGATGCGTCGATCCTAAAGGACGCCGAGAAAGTTCTCGGCGGCACCGCGAAGGAGGGACTCGCGTATTTGCAGGATCTCGCAGTCCTCCTCGACGGGTACGGGATCTCGCGGTCCGACTATGAGTTTGACATGGGCGTCGTCCGCGGACTCGACTACTACACCGGGATGGTGTTCGAGATCGATTCCCCCAACCTGGGGGCCGAGAAGCAGGTCGGGGGCGGAGGGGCCTACAACCTCGCGGAGGTCTTCGGCGGCGAACCGGTCCCGCAGACGGGTTTCGCCCTGGGCCTCGATCGCCTCGTCATGGCCGCGGAGGCCGAAGGGACGATCGAACCGCCCCGGCCCCTCGATGCATACGTGGTGCCGATCGGCGACGGCGCCCGCGGGAAGGCGATCCAAGTCCTCACGTCTCTGCGGTCCGCGGGCCTGTCCGCGGACATCGACCTCGTCGGCCGAGGTCCGTCGAAGAACCTCGATTATGCGAACGCGATGGGCGCTCGGTTCGCCGTCCTCCTGGGGGAGCGGGAGCTCCGGATGGAGCGGGCGACGATCCGGGAGATGGAGAGCGGTGTGCAGCGCGAGGTCTCCTTGTCCGATCTCGTCGACGAGATCCGACACTGACCCGCATCCTGCGGGCGTTGCACTGGGCCAACGAGTCCTCGACGTCGGATGCGGAACCGGGGTCGTCGCAATCACCGCCCGACGCGCGGGGGCCAAGGTCACGGCCCTCGACTTCACGCCGGAGCTGCTCGCCCACGCGAAGGAGAACGCCGCGATCGCGGGCCTCGATGACATCGAGTGGAAGGAGGGCGACGTGGAGGACCTCCCCTTCAAGGACGGGGCCTTCGACATCGTCGTGAGCCAGTTCGGGGCCATGTTCGCGCCGCGGCCGGAGGTCGCGACGAAGGAGATGCTCAGAGTGCTCCGACCCGGAGGCACACTCGCGTTCGCTTCGTGGCCTCCCGAGAGCCTGAACGGTCGCCTGTTCGCCGTCGTCAGCAAGTACCTCCCGCCCCCGGCCGGGGTGCCACCCCCGAACCGGTGGGGCGAACCTGCCGTCGTCGAGCAATTGCTCGGTCGCGCGGTGCGCGATCTCCACTTCGAACGAGGCCAGATTAACTTCCCCGCGCTGAGCGTGCAGCACTATCGAACGGGGAACGAGAAGGCAGGGCCGATGGTGCGAATCGTTCAAGCGCTTGAGAAAGAGCCCGCGAAGCTCGTCGGACTCCGCACCGAATACGATGGGGTCGCGTCCAGCTTCTTCCGAGAAAACGCAATCGTCGGAGAGTATCTGTTGACGAGGGCCGTGAAGGCGTGAGGTCGGACCGCCGGCATACCGCCGTTAGCCCATCGCTTGAATCCGTCCGACCCAGGCCGCGAGCCGCGGGAATTCTTTCGGGACCTTCTCGCCCGCGGTGAGCAGGGGCGACAGGGAGCCGTACACGCCAAAGTCCGCGAGACTCGGTGTTCCGAGGATCCAATCGCGGCCGTCCAGCATGGCCTCGACCATGGCGAGGTGCTTGTCCATGTCCTGTCGGAACTCTTCGCGGCGCATCTCGAGGACGTGCCAGGGCCCGCGGGCGCGGGTCTGCATCTCCTCGAAGACCCACCGCTCCTCTTCTGTCTTCAGGACCGGGGGAATCTTCGTGACCACGTAGCGCCACACCCGTTCCTCGAGGACCTGATGCCCCCAGTGCTCCAGGGCGACCGCGAGTCCCTTCTGCCCGTCCGGGTACAGGGTGGGCCGCGGCCTCTCCTTCTCCAGGAACTCGGGGATGTCGTGCCACAGGACCGGGCGGCCGGCCCAGACCAGCGTGGGCACGTAGTCTTGGCCCGTCGCCTTGATCAATTCCTGCTTGTCGTGATACGGCACGTCGCGCGTGTCGAAGTCGACCCCTTTGAAGGCGAGCATGCGGTCCGCGGATACGCAGTAGTGGCTGATCGGCATCGAATACAGGAGGGGGCGGGCGGCCATGGGACCGGTACATGCCGCGAGCGGCTTTGAGCCTGTCGCGGGCCCCGAAGGACTCGTTACTCAACTCCGGTTGACCAAACGCTATTGACCCCCTTTCACCCGTGAGTCGGGTCGAGGAGTGGCAGAGAAATGGGTTTCCTAGCTGGGTTGATTCCTGCGGCGGCCGCCTTGTTGGCCCTGCCGTTTGGCGCACGAAGTCGAGACGACGAGACGAACATTCGGGCGGTCTACTTGTTTCACCGAAACGGCGATCCGCTCGCGACGGTCGCCTCGGATGTCGCCCTTCCGCTCGAGCCCAGTCAGCTGGAACCGGTCCTCGGCGCGGTCCGGGGCTTCGTCGAAGCGGACGAGGTTTCGAGCCGCCTGTTTCAGCCGACGAGCGAGCGGTTCGGCGAGGAGATCCTCGTCGGAATCCGCGGGCGTTTCGTGAGCGCGTGTGTCGTGTTCCACGGGCGCGCCGACGGAATACTTCGACGCGACCTGGTTCGATTCATCCGCGAGTTCGAAGATAGGAACGAGGGGCGCCTCGGGACCTGGGAAGAGGCGACCAATCTTGCGGGAGAGGCTTCATTGGCAATGGTCGGCTTGATGGATGCCCGGAGCCCCTCGGTGCCAGCCGCGACGGACTTCGTAATGGCCACGAACTGACGATCCGCCGTGTGGCTTTGGCGTCAATCGACTAAGCTGATACGGTCCGCCGGAACATGATGGTCGTCGCAGAGAGGGTGACGAATCCGACACCGGCGATGATCAGGAAAGCGAAGCCCACAACGGGCCAATTGAGGCCCGGCGTGATGATCAGCCCGTGGAGCCCGTCGGCGATGTAAGTGATCGGGTTCCAGACCGCGATTGCCGGGACGTAGCCCTGCAGGAGGGCCTTCGGCATGACGGCGGTGGAGAGAAACAGGAGTGGGAACGTCGTGAGGAGCGAGATCATCAGTGTCGATTCGGAGTTCCGCGTGGTGAGGGCGATGAACGTCGAAATGCCAGACCAGGCGATGCCGAACCCGAGGGCAATCGCGAAGAGCAGGGCCAGGCCGACGATTCCGGTCGCGATGCTCACGCCAAGAATGAACGCGAGCACGAGGATGACGGAGGTCTGAAGGAGGATCCGAGCGCCGTCGCTCAACAGTTTCCCGAGAAGGATCGAGGAACGGTGAATAGGGGCGACCTTCAACTTGTCCAAGAAGCCGGATTCCATGTCCGTCACGAAACCCACTCCCGACTGCATCGCGGAAGCCAGGACCGTCTGAATGATCACCGCCCCGCTGAAAAACGTGAGGTAGGAGTCGGTGCCCGTGCTCTCTTTGAAACCCTGAATGTTTGCGACGCTGGCAAAGGCAGCGGTGAAAAGGACGAACCAGACGACCGGCTGGACCAGTGAGAAGAAGAGGAACGGCGGCCGCCGCAAGGTCTTCTTGATCCATCGGCCCGCGATGCTCCGGACCTCGCCCACGAATTCCCCCGCGCTCATTACATCGGCCTCCGACGGCGAGCACCCCAGGGAGTGCGTCGCTGCGGCGTGACTTCCTCCGCGCGCATCTTGCGGCCCGTGTACTTCATGAACACGTCGTCCAGGGTCGGATGTGTCAGGGTGAGCTCGGCGATGTCGAGATGCCCGTCGTTCAGGGCGAGGACGATCTGTGGGACCAAGGCGGGCGCATCCCGCGCGTAAATCGCAATGCCGCCTTCCACTTCCTGGATCTCCGAGATCCCATCGATCCGGGCGAGCGCGGCCTTCGCCGCGTCGCGGGGATTGGCACCCCCGTTCTCCTTGAACGAAAGGGTGACGACGTCCGCGCCGATCGAGCCCTTGAGGGAGGCCGGCGTGCCTTCCGCCATGATGTGGCCGTGATCGATAATACAAAGCCGGTCGGCAAGCCGATCCGCTTCTTCCATGTACTGGGTCGTGAGGAAGATCGTCATCCCTCGCTCGTTGAGCCGCCGGATGTACTCCCACACCGCGGAGCGGTTCTGGGGATCGAGTCCCGTCGTCGGCTCATCGAGGAACAGGACCTTCGGGCGCGGGATGAGGGCCATGGAGAGGTCGAGGCGCTTCCGCATTCCGCCGGAGTAGGTGCCGGCGCGGCGGTCCGCTGCGTCCTCCAAATCGATCGCCTTCAGCAGCTCGGCAATCCGGCTCTCCGCCTCCGCCCTCGGGACGTGGTAGAGGGCGCATTGGAGTCGCAGGTTCTCGCGGCCCGTGAGTTCGTCGTCGATCCCGACTTCCTGGGCCGCGTACCCGATGATCTTTCGAATGGCCGCAGGTTCCTTATCCACATCGATCCCATCCACGATCACACTTCCCGACGTCTTCCGGATGAGGGTTGTGATCACCTTGATCGTGGTGGTCTTCCCTGCTCCGTTGGGACCGAGGAATCCGAAGATTTCCCCACGCCGGACCTCGAACGAAATGCCGTCCACCGCCCGGATGTTGGGGTCGTAGACCTTGACCAGGTCCTGGACGCGGATAATTGAGTCGCCCTGCGTCGTCACACTCGAAACCGCGACCGATACGCTCCGAGACTTCGAGACGCCGGTCGTGGCTAGGGCGGTCATGCCGCTCCCCAAAGGTTGGTTGGATTTAAGGGAGCCGGGTTCCTCCTCGCGCGAGAGCCCCCCGGTCCTGAGATGATGTCATTCCGAAACCGATGGCCGGCCTGTTTCAGCTTCGCGACCCGTTCGGCGAGGTGATCAACGTCCAGGACGACGCGATTCCACCCGCCCGGCTCCGGGCGACGCCCATCCGGCATCGGGCGGGCGCCGGAACTCTCCGGTCCACTCAGCAAGAGCCGAAGATCGCCCAGTACGACGCTGGCAAAGGCGGGACGCGCGTCTTGTTGGACTTTGAATCCAAGGTTCTCCGTGTAGAAGGCAATCGAGCGCGTCACATCCTTGACGAGATACCGAAATGAATTCATGCGGTCCAACCCCCGATTTGGCCCGAGTGCCTTCGAGACAACCGGGCTCATAAAGGTGTCGCCGCTTCGCCGTGGTCCCGTGCCATGATTGAACGGCCGACCTGGACGCGTTCAAGTAGCCCGAAGAGCATGAGACGCGGGACGGTCCGATGAAGGCGCGATTCCGGTTCGCCATTGCCATCGCAGTGGCACTAGCCATCGTGGGCGCGGCATTCGCGGTGAGCAATCTTCCGCCTCGGCCGTCTTCGACGACCGGTCCGCCACCCGCGCCGAAACCTTCCGCATGTCCTCGTTCCGTTGGTCTTTGCAGCGTACGGAACGTCACCCGTGTCGTGGACGGCGACACGCTCGACGTCGAACCGAATCTCATGATCCGTCTCGTCTTGGTCAACGCACCCGAACTCAATGCCGCAGGAGGGCCGGAGGCCAAGGACTACCTGGTCTCCTTGTGTCTCGGGACGCGAGCCTTGGTCGACGAGGACGACAATCAGATTGGCCGCGATCCCTACGGCCGGGTCTTGGCCGTCGTCACCTGCGACGGGACGAATGCGAACGCGGACATGATCTCGTCCGGCCTTGCGAAGACCTACTACATGTTCTGTTCCCTGAACTGCCCGGACATCCCCTACCGACGGTTCCGGGTTCTCCCGCCGGATCCTCACCACTTCGACATCGATGGGGACGGCGTCGGGTGCGAAACCGGGTAGTTACCCGCCGCGTTCGTTCGCCGTTTGAGGCCTAGTGGCTCGCGCCGCCACTATGGAGCCTTTGACAGGCGGTAGACCTTCCATCCCAAGAGAATCGGGAGGATGATGAAGACCGGAACGACGAGGAGCGCGGCCATGAGAGAGGTGACCCCAAAGATGAAACCACCGATGAACGCAAGCGCCCCGAACAACATGGTCAACCCGCCAATCGCTTTGCCAAAGCCCGGGGCCCGGATCATCGCCACTCCGAGGACGACGAACCCCGTCGACAGGAGGAGTACCGCGGAGGTGTCCAACTGATTGAACATTCCCTGAGTCGCTTGCCAGATGAGGGCGAGCGTGGCCTGGTCCGCCGGGGTCGCCCCGGGAGCATGATAGAGCTTCGAGATCGGGTCGAAGGCGACCTGCGTGGTCGTTTCGGTGAAAATCACCGCGAGACTGAGGATGGACAGGACGGTCCCCCACAGGGCGGGCGCGGGGCTCGTGTCCCGAAGAGCCCGATACAGAGCAAGGAATAGGGCAAGGACTAGGACGTTGGACACGAAGTTGACGAAGTTCCCTGCCGCGATGGTCGTTCGGACGGTCGGGAACCTCGCGACCAAGCCGGCGGGATCCGAAGGGGCCGGGGGGACGAAGCCGAAAAGGATGACGGGGACGAAAAGGAAGACGATGCCGCCCAGCATTCCCGCTAAACCGCCCCATCGCAGAATGCTCTTCTCATCGCCCATTGTGCCTCTCCTCCCTAGGTGACCGCGTCCGTCGCCGGTGATCCGACCTGTGTGAGGGCGGGTGCATGGTCCCCCTCCTTATTTCGCTATCGAAAATCTTCAAGCTCCACTCCGTGGGGACTTCAGTCCGGTCGGAGACCAAGTCCCTTCGTGAAAACGCCCCGGTCGGGATTCGAACCCGAGCACCCGGCTCGACAGGCCGGGATCATAGACCGCTAGACCACCGGGGCAGTGGCGCTCGCCAAAGTTCGCGAACTAAATATCCTTTGCCTCGTCGGAGAAGGGCGCAGGTCTCCGGGCACGTCGTTCCAGTGCGGGAAGCAACGCGAGCAGGACCACGACGACGATGAGACCGCCCGACAGGAGGAACGCGGTCAGGATGGAGGTCAACGGGACGAGACCCGTCGAGGCCACTTCGGCGGCGAGCAACGGTACGACGATCGACAGGGCGCACGCGATCGAGATTCGAAGCACGGCCCGCAGCAGGGCGCCACCGATCTGTCGTCGTTCTGCGGACGAAATCGATGCACGGAGGAGGGGCGCAAATCGCTCCGCGAGAATCCGCAGTTCGACCTGCGCGATGAGGACCGACACGAACGTGACGGCGGGGACCAATTGGACTCCAAGCACGAACGCCTGGACCCCGACGTACGTGGATCCCAGAGCGATGGGTCCGAGCCGCCGAGCCCGTCGCCAACGGAACGCCGCGGCGGAGGCGAACAGGGCGACATTCGCGAGCCACAGCACAACCGCGGGGATGACCCATCGACGATCGCCCAGGGACAAGAGGTCCGCGAGCAGCCACGCCTGGAGGCCCCCGAGAAGGAGGAGAGGGGCTGATCGAAAGACGTTCGTCACGCGGGACGCGGCCGTGCCATCATCCTCCCCAAAGCGAGGGCCAACGGAGTCGCGGGATCCCAATCGATGACTCGGGCGATCCGGCGTAGTTGGGCGATGAGGTTCGCCCGCTCCATCGCGAGGATCCGGTACGCGATTGCGTCGTCGGCCTTGCCGGGCCCCAGCCGTCGCTCGATCTCCAAGGCAGACGGCGAGACGACGGCGACGTCGTATCCGCGGGCCACGAGACCCATGACCCCGATGAGGGCGCTCCGGTCCGTCAGGGGCGTGATCAGGAGGACAAGGCAATCTCGCGGGAAAAACCGCGAGAGCACGTGGCCGACGTAGTTGAAGGGCCACTCCCCGCCCGGCCGGACGTGGATCAGATGCTCCAGGATCCGGTACAACTGCTTGCGGCCGAAGGCGAGGGGGACGACGTCGAGCACCTGCCGCTGGACAATGAGTCCGGCGCGGTTCTTCGCCGCGAGGACGCTGTTCGCGACCCCGAGGGCCGCACGGACCCCGTGTTCGATCGGGTTATCGGCCGCGGTGCCCACGAACGCCTCGCGCCGGGCATCGACGACGATCACCACGTCCCCCGACCGCTCCCCCTCGTATTCGTTCGTATAGAGGCGGTCCCGTCGCGCCGAGGCCTTCCAGTTGATCCGCCGGACCTCGTCCCCGGGCACGTACTCGCGGACGCCCCAGAATTCCGTGCTGGCCCCGATCCGCCGGGAGGGCACCTGACCGAACCAGGGCCGGGTCTTCCGCGGTCGGATCGGCACGCGTCGGAGGTCCTCCATCGCTGGGGCGACGACGATCCGCGACGTCACGTTCACGCGCGCGTCCTCGGTGCCGAGGGCGAGAGGGTCGAACGACCGCGCCCGGACCGGGCCGAGGACGAAGTCGCCTTTCACCTCGGATCGGATCGCGTAGGCGAGGCGCAAGGTGCCGCCCGCCCCGAGGGATACGACCGCATGATTCGTCCCCCGAACGACCGCGAACTCGCGGGGCAGGAGGTCTGCGACCTCGACGAGGTCCAGCGGAGGCCCCTGGTTCCGAAGGAACAGCTCCACCTCCGCGACCTGCCCGGTCGCCATCCGTTCGCGGGAGAGGGACCGCACCGCGACCACCTCGGGCCGGAGGGGCGGCGCGAGGGATCCGAGGGCCAGGACGAGGATGGGGGGAAGGGCCAAGAGGACGACGGACCAGCTGCGGAGGGCGAGGCCGGTCAAGAGGAGCCCGAGAGAGGCGGCCGCCAAGCCGCTCGACAGCGAGGTTCGCATGTCACGGCACCTTGGGCACGCGGACCTGAGCGAGCACGTCCGCGAGGACGGAGGAGGTCCGGACCCCGTGGATCCACGGATCCGGCTTGAGGATGAGCCGGTGGGAGAGAGCGGGTCCGGCCACGGCCTTGACGTCGTCCGGGGTGACGAAGTCCCGCCCTTCGATCGCCGCCTTCGCCCGGGAGGCCTTGAGCAGGGCGAGGGACCCGCGAGGGCTCGCGCCGATCTCGACCTGGCTGTGCGTACGGGTCGCGGAAACGATGGCCACCATGTATTCCTCCACGGCGGGATCCACGTGGACGTCCTCGACGGCCGCCTGCAAGGCGCGCACCTCCTCCGGCGCGGTCACGGCCTCGATCCTCGCTTCGTCCGAGCGTCGCCGCCTCCGGCGTTCGAGAATCTCGACTTCTTCCGCCAGCGTCGGATAGCCGACATCGATCTTCAGAAGGAACCGATCGACCTGCGCCTCGGGAAGCGGGTAGGTGCCTTCATGCTCGATCGGATTTTGCGTGGCGATCACGAAGAACGGCGGGTCCAGGAGGAACGTCTCTCCCTCAAGGGTCGTCTGCCGTTCCTGCATCGCCTCGAGTAGCGCGGATTGCGTCTTCGGCGGCGCCCGATTGATCTCGTCCGCGAGGAGGAGGTTCGTGAAGATCGGACCTCGGCGCAGGATGAACTCGCCCGCCTTTCGGTCGAAGACGTAGGTCCCGGTGATGTCGGCGGGGAGAAGGTCCGGGGTGAATTGGACGCGGCGGAAGGAGAGGCCCAGATCGAGGAGCGCCGCGCTCACCTCCGCGACGGAGGCGAGGTTCACCGCCAGACCTCCATGCGGTCGAGCACGTCTCGGAATTCGCGGGCGAAGCCGCCCCGGGTGCGGGCGCAGACGACCCAGCCGGCTCGGTCCTCGAGGCTTCCCGTCGGGAGATGCAGGAACTCCGTGAGGACGGGGTCCCGCACGAATCGACGGAGGGCCGTCGAATCCGTCTCCACCGCCCGGATCGCGTCGGACGAGAGGCCGAGGGCGAGCCGCATGCGCTCCAGGAACGCGGCGCGGACCCGCGAGGTGAGAACGACCTGACTGAACCGCAGGCCGCGAGACGCCCGTCGGGCGGATTGGGAGAGGGCCGCGATTTCGCCCGCGTACATCGACCCGGGTGGGGTGGGGGCTACGAGGGGGTCGGGGTCCGTCGTCCCTCGGAGGACCCGCCGCACCGCGATCGCCGAGAGGATTCCGAGCCCGACGAGGCCGATCGCCCATTCGACGGCCACGCTGGATCGGGCCTCGTACACGAGCAGGCCGAGGATGAGGGCGAGCACGACGAGGACGCGCCGTCCGATCAGCGGCTTCGACTCGCCGCCGAAGACGGGCCGTGGGGTCCGGCCGAGCCCGATTCGGCCAGGCCGCACCTCACGCCTCCAGGGCCGCTTGAATCCGACGGAGGTCCTCGATGGCCCGGTCCCGGTCGACTTCGCCGAGCGGATGCACGCTGTAACGAGCCTCCTCGAACAACGAGGTCAGGGAGGCCGACGCCTCGCGGGAGAGGGAGAACGTCCGAACGGCAAGGCCTTCGATCTCGCGAGCCGTGGAGGCGTCCTGATCCGATAGGCCGCGAGCCCCGAGGAGACGGCAGAAACGCTGGAAGCAAGCGATGATCGTCGCGCGCCCGTCGGCGCCCATCTCCAACTCCTGAATCGTCTCCTCGACGACGACCGTCGCAGCG
>VBMR01000072.1 GCA_005878325.1 Methanobacteriota archaeon
TGACCTCGCGGCGATGGCCCCCGGGACCACGATCGGGTCCGTTCATCCGGTCGAAATCGGGCCGGGAGGCGTCATCTCGGTCACCGATTCGAAGATCATCAATGCGGTCGTGAACGCGACTCGGGAAGAGCTGGCCCTCCATGGCCGCAACGTTTCCTTGGCCGAGCGGTTCGTCGTCGACAACTGGAACCTGAACGCGAGCCAGGCCCAGGGCTACGGAGCGACGGAGTTGGTTGCGGCGAGCCCGAGTGAATTCGCGAACGAGGCGAGTGGCCGGACCGTCCTCGTC
The DNA here is from genome assembly GCA_005878325.1 of Methanobacteriota archaeon. Taxonomy (GTDB): domain Archaea; phylum Thermoplasmatota; class Thermoplasmata; order RBG-16-68-12; family RBG-16-68-12; genus RBG-16-68-12. The sequence goes on from VBMR01000072.1 coordinate 290, forward strand.
CGAACGGACGCCAAGGTGTACAAGAACATCACCCTCCAGACCGCGGGCGCAGAGATCGTCGGCTTCAGTTCCTCCGCCCGGGTTCGCCTCCTCGCCATCCTCAGCGATCCCCTCGTCGCGTCCCTCCTCCTGATCCTCGGGATCTACCTCACGATCTTCGGCATCTCCGCCCCGGGGCACGGGGCCGAGATCGCAGGTATCATCATCCTCCTCCTGGCCCTTGTCGGCCTAGGCTTCAGCGTCGACCCGATTGCCCTGCTCCTGTTCATCGTCGGGATCATCTTGATCATCTTGGAGATCAAGACACCGGGATTCGGGGCGTTCGGGGTTGGCGGGATCGTCGCGATTGTCCTCGCCGCGGCGTTCCTTGCACCCCTCCGTCCGCCGCGGTTCGTCGTCTCGCCCGATTATCAATTGTACTTCCTCGCCTCGCTCCTCACCCCGACCGCCTTCTTCGGTGGTTTCCTTTTCTTCGCCATGTACAAGGTGCAACAGGTACGCCGGCGCGCCCCGCTCCTGGGCGAGATGATCGGACAGCCTGCGACCGTGAAGGAAGGCCTGCGCCCCGGTGAGAAGGGCTACGTGATGTTCAATGGAGAAATGTGGCAGGCCTTGGCGGACGAGGCGTTCCCCGCGGACGCGACCGTGTACGTGTCCCGCGTGGATGGCATCGTGCTCCATGTCACCTCGACGAAGCCATCGCATCCGGAGCCGGAACGACGCTCGTTGCGGAACCGGCTCGAGGTCCTCCTCCGCCGGAAGGCCGCGTGAGCCCCAAATCCTTTAAGCCGCGTGGGGGTTCGCCGGTCCGATGGACACGGACGTCACGCTGTGCAAAGTGGAGGACGTCCCGGACGGCGGGATGAAGCACTTCGAGATCATGGGATATGATATCCTCGTCGTGCGTCTGGCGGATCGTTTCTTTTGCGTCGACGCTGCCTGCACGTACAAGTGGGCGATGCTCCAAGACGGTCGCGTCGATCCGGACAACTTGCTGGTCATCTGCAAGGACTGCAACGGCTCCTGGGACCTGGAGACGGGCCAGCCGCGGGATGCCCCCGCGAAGTTCCCGCTCACCTCGTACCGCGCGGAGGCGGTCGGGGACGACCTGATCGTGACCTTCACCTATTGACGAATCGGTGCCATCGGTCAGCGAAATCTGAGAAAAAGCCTTATCCGGGACCGCTTCCTCGGCGGACCGTGGCCGACGACAAGAATGCGCAATTCACCCGGATGTGGAACGAAGAGAACATCGCAAAGCGACAGAAGTTCCGCAATCTGATGAAATCGAAACTCGACCTCCTCCATGTCGAGGTGACGGAGGAAAACGCGCGCGCATTCTATAATGGCCAGCTCGTAGCCCGACAGCCCGAACGGTTGTACCAGATGCCGGAACGCTCCGAGGAGCGTCGCCCCCCTCGGCGTCGATAGCCCCTCTGCCTAAGCCAATCCTGCTTCTGAGTCAGTGGAAAGGCTATCGCCACGATCTGGTCAATTGACACACAATAATGCGCTCACCGGGAAAGCCGCCGAAGGTCCCGAACTCGAACTGCCGGTCTCCGCCGCCACTGCCGCTCCGTCGCTCGCCGCTGTAGCCGCCACTGCGGTACCGCGGCTCCCGTTCGTACTCGACCGCGCTGACGTCGAGGGCCGTGTTGACCGTCTCGATCGTCTGGTCCGACTTCGTCATCGAACCATACTTGCCGACGTTCAGTCGGATGTGGCCGCGCACGAGGGTGACGTAGCCGTTGTCGATGAGGACCGTCTCGTCCTTCTGCACCTGACCGATCTGGTCGTTCCAGAGGGTCAAGAGCACCGTCGCGGTGTCGTCCCCGACCGTCGCTTCGACGAGCTTTCTCGCTTCGCCGAACTTCGACGTGATCTCTCGCTCTTCGCTCAACCCGACGACCTTGACCAAGACGTTTACTTGCTTGGACGCGGGGGTCAGGTCTTTCACTTTTGTCATTGGTTTGTCTTCCATGTTCTCACTTCTGCCGACACAAGAGTCCAGAGTCGCAATAGGCCGCGAAAAACCGAGGACCAGGCGAATTCAGACGATGTGGGCTCGTCCGGCTTTAGGGGTCGCTGGTATAAAAACGTTCGGAGGTGTAAGAGAATCGAGGGCCCAGGAGGAACTCGACCCGCTTCATTGCCTTTGAACCGGGCTCCGCGTTTCGTCGCGGATCGGGGCGGACCTCGTCGCGCAAGGAGGCCGCGGCTCGCTTCCGCATCGAACCGTCGGCCTTCCTCAGGGTCCTATGGAGCCATTCGACCCGCTGCGCTTGGCGCCTCCAATTCGGGTGTGACCGTTTTCGGTGCGAGCCGAGGCGGTCGGACAATGACCGGGATGAGAGCGCCCGCAAGCAGGATGCCTCCGATGATGTACAAGGCATTCGTGTAGCTCCCCGTGGTTTCCCGGATGTACGCGATCAGCAGGGGTCCAAGGACGCTCGCGGAGCCCCAGGCGGTCAGCATCAAGCCATAGATCGCGCCCACGCGTTTGGCCCCGAAGTAGTCGGCCGTGAAGGCTGGCATGGTGCCGAAGCCGCCGCCGTAGCAGAGGAGGATGACGAACCCGAGGGCCGAGAACACCGCGAAGGAATTGGTCAGGGGCAGGGTGAAGAACAGGGCGGCTTGGAGGAGGTACATGGTCAGAAACACCCACTTCCTGCCGATGAGGTCCGAAAGCCACGCCCACACGAGGCGCCCGAGGCCATTAGCGATTGCGAAGATCCCGACAAGTCCCGCGGCTACGAGCGCCGTGACTCCGGTAATCTCCTGAGCCATGGGTGCTGCTTGGGACAGGACCGCGATACCGGCGGTTACGTTCAGGAACAAGAGCGCCCACAGCCCGTACCACTGCCAGGCCTTGACCGCCTCCTTGAGTTCGTAGTCCTTCGGCGCCCGCTGAGCGGTTTGGGCCTTCGTAGGCTGCCAGCCGGCGGGCTTCCATCCCTCCGGAGGGTTTCTCATGACCGAGCCAGCCGCGACAACGGCGATAAGGTAGACGAAGCCCAGGATCAGAAATGTCCTCAGGACATCGGTCGACTCGATTAGGATCGTCGCGACGGGGGCGGTGAGCACGGCCCCGCCGCCGAAACCGGTGACGGCCATACCGGTCGCCAGACCTCGCTTGTCCGGGAACCATTTGAGCAGGGTCGCCACGGGCACGATGTAGCCCAGGCCCGTCCCGGTCCCCGCAATGACACCGTAGGTGATGTACAACACTTCAAGTCGGTTCGCGGAGAGGCTGGCGAGCATGACTCCGACGCCGTAAAAGACTCCCGCCACCATCGCGACCCTCCGAGGACCCCGTTTCGCCATCCACAGACCTCCGAAGAAAGCAGTGACGCCCAGCGTGAAGATCGTTATCGTGAAGGTCAGCGTCACTTGCGAGATCGACCAACCGAAACCTTTCATCAACGGATTCCGAAAGACACTCCATGCATACACCGCGCCCAGGGACAACTGCATGACAATCCCCGCGGCTGCGATCGCCCACCTGTTAAACACCCGCTCTTGCTTCGTCTCCATTCAATCACGTCCCCCTCTTACCGACCGACCTTTCCAACGACCTTTTCAACCGACTTCCAGCCGCGCCCCTGTCATCACGAGGCATCGAGGCCACCTCCGAGCGTTCCCACGGTCATCGTCGTGGGACGTCTCTTGGCGGCTTCCCCATCCTCTTCCCGCTCCGGGATGTCGATGAGGCGATGGCCACCGGCGTAGATGTTGAAGCTGTCCCCATGGGCGAAGCCCACGAGGGTCATGCCGAACTCCTTGGCCACGTCCACGGCGAGGTTTGATGGAGCGCCCACCGCGACGACGAAAGGGATGCCCGCGACCGCGGCCTTCTGCAGGATCTCAAAGCTCGCCCGACCGCTGACCATGAGCACGGTGTCCGAGAGAGGAAGCCGATTCGCCAGCAGCTGCTGGCCGATGACCTTGTCGACGGCATTGTGCCGTCCGACATCCTCCCGCAAACTCAACAGCGTACCTTCGGCGTCGAACAGCCCGGCGGCGTGGAGGCTGCCCGTCCGAGAGAAAATCCGCTGGCTCGCCCTCAGCTGGCTTCCGAGGGTGCCGATGACTCGATGCGAGACCCGAGGACCGTCCGCCGGGATCTTCGAGGTGTGACGCACCCTCACGGCCTCGATCGTGGACTTCCCGCAGACGCCGCAAGAAGAGGTCGTGTAGAAGTGCCGCTCCACGAGAGCGGGATCGAATGCGGTCCCCGGACGGAGAGAGACGCTGACGATATTGTATTCCTGCTCGACGTCGGGGTCGACACAATACGCGATCTGTTCGATGTCCTCCCGACCTTGAATGATCCCTTCGGTCAAGAGGAAACCGGCGGCCAGTTCGAAGTCGTTCCCCGGGGTCCGCATCGTGACCGAAAGGCTCATCGGACGCACACCCGCCGCCGACGGGATCATCAGACGTATTTCCATCGGTTCCTCCGATGTGAGGACGTCGTCCTCATCGAATACCCGGCCCGGCCGAACCTTTCGGACCCGCGTCGTCGCCGTGCTTCCCGGGCGACTCATGGAGGCACCGCGGCCGCAGGGACAATCTGGACCATCGCATTGTAGTCGGGGATCTTAGACCCCGGTTCAATAATTCCCCGCGGGAGGAGGACGTTCCCCTCGGGCCAGTACAGCTCGACATTCCCGGGACGCATCGCGGCGATGTGGCAGCGGGCCGCCAGCGTTCCCGTATCGTTCTTGACGATCACCGAGTCGCCCTCCCGAAGGCCGAGGGCCGCCGCATCCGCCGAACTCATCAGCACGTGGTCCCGGTAAGCCCCGACGAGGGGATCGAAGTCCTGCTGCACCATCGAGTTGAACTGCTTGCCTCTCCGGGTGCTCAGCAGGAACCATCCTGGCGGAACGTCGATGGACGGTGGCCGCACGGCGGTGAAGCGCGCCCGTCCGTCGGGATTCGGGAACCGCCCGCCTTCGCACAATCGGGGGCCGCCCCACTGGACCGCGTCGCCCTTCTCCTTGAGCCGCTGGATTCCGTCGTACAGCGGAAGGACCTTCGCGATCTCCTCCCGGATCTCCTGGGCATCGTCGAAGTGGATTTGTCCCTTGTCATTGGGTCGGACCCGTTCGGCCAAATCCATGAGAATCTCCCACTCGGACCGGCTCTCGCCGACCTGGTGGCCTTGGATTTCCGGC
>VBMR01000073.1 GCA_005878325.1 Methanobacteriota archaeon
GAGGAACCCGACGACGGACGGGACCCGACGTTTGAGCATCGTCACGTCCTCGCTCCACTGGATCTGGAGGGACCGTCGCTCGTCATCCCGAATCGCCTTGAGCCACGCCCACGCATCCTCGAGGGCCCCCCGGACGAGTCGCGCATCGCCGAACACGTGGGCGAGCTTCGCATCCGAATAACCGGGGAGTTCCAGGAGTCCGTAGAAGGAGCGGCTTCGGAGGGCCTCGCCCTGGGGACTCGCATTTTTCAGCAGCCGGAGGAGCGGCTCCGGATCCGACCGGGGCGGTGGAGCCGGAATGCCGATTCCGCTCCCCTGGGAGGCGTCGAGCAAGAGGGGGATCGCCTGATCAGCGCGGGTCCGAGAAAGGAAATCGAGGAACGACGCCGTCGCGGCTGCGTTGAAGGCGTCGACACCCTCATTGAAGGCCCGGGCATCCTCCGGCGAGTCGGGGGCCTTCGGAATCTTCTCCAGGCGTTCCACTTGGGCCCGGAGCTGTCGGATCCGAGCCTCCACGGACCGATAGCCCTCCCGATACGCGGCCTGCAGGAGGCGGACCTCGGCTCCCTGCTCCGCGATGCGGTCGAGTTTGCGCCAGGCCTTCCGGGCCCCGTAGAAGTCCCGCTTGCGCGCCTTCCGAAGGGACCCATCGAGCGCCGCGACGAGCCGCACCGCGAGGCGGTGGTCCTTCGCGGCCTTCCCGAGATCCGCGGCGATCGAATCGACATCTCGGGTGAAGATCCGCACCTGACGCCAGTTGTCCACCTCACTCTCGCGGATCAGCCGATCGATCCGCTCTCGGAACCGGTCCAGCGTGCCATCGAGGAGCCCCGCGATTCCCTCGATCTTCTTCCGAGATCTCGCGATCGCCTCGAGGAGGCCTTGCGCCTCGTCTTCAAAGGTATCGGCGGTGAGGGGCTCCGGCGCCGCCATGAAGCTACGCGATGCGTCGCCGCGTCTATCTAGGTTCCTTCGACCGGATGTCGAACCGACGCGGGCCCGCGGTCTCAGGTTCCCGGAACGGATGGGGATAAGGCCGCCCGCAAAACCTTAAGTCCGGGAGGCCACTCCGCATCTCTCCATGCAGCTGCGTCTCCTCGAAAAGCAGAAGGACTCCGTTCGTCTGGAGATCCTGAACCCCGAAGACACGGTCATCTATCCGCTCATCACGGCCCTGCTCAAGGATCCCGACGTCGAGGACGCGCTCTACTACACCGGCCACCCGCAGCTGGACAAGCCCGTCCTGACGGTGAAGGTCAAGAAGGGCACCCCGCAGGTCGCCCTGAAACGGGTCGCGGAATCCCTCGCGGCGGACTTTGCGAGCGCGAGGCAACTCCTGGACAAGGAGCTCGCGTAGGCGCATGGACCGCGATGTCGGCATCAGCGGGTACGCCACGTCCACCGCCGGCGTCGGGGGGACTCTCAAATCGATGCCCGAGGATTTCGTCGTCGACGAGATTCCGTCCCCGCCTCCCGCGTCTCCGGAGGGTCGGTACGCGATCGCCACGATCCGGGTCCGCAACTGGGAGACGAATCGCCTCGTCCGCGAACTGGCACGCGCCCTCCATATCAGCCGTCGTCGGATCGGATTTGCGGGAACCAAGGACAAGCGCGCGGTGACGACGCAACTCATTTCGTTCGAGGGCGTCTCACCGGACGCCGTCCGCGCGCTCCGCCTGGGCGACCTCGAAGTCCTGGATGTGCAGCGGGGCGATGCGCCGCTGGAACTCGGGGATCTAGAGGGGAATCGGTTTCGCGTGATTGTGCGGAATCTGTCCGTCCCCTCCGAGGAAGCTGCGCGCCGAATCCAGGAGACGGAGCGAGAGATTCGTCGGCTCGGCGGCTTCCCGAGTTTCTTCGGGGTCCAGCGGTTCGGGTCCATCCGGCCCATCACGCATGTCGTGGGCCGCCACATCGTCCGAGGCGAGTTCGAGGACGCGGTCAACGCATATGTCGCGAATCCGCTCGAAGGAGAGGATCCCGAGTCGAACAAGGTCCGCGCGGCCCTTCGCGACACGGGGGACGTCAAGGAGGCACTGCGGAGCTTTCCCAGATCGTACGCGTTCGAGAAGGCGATCCTGAACCATCTCGCGGCGAGACCGGGCGACTTCGTCGGCGCGCTCCGGGTGCTCCCCTTCAACCTCCAAATGATGTTCGTCCATGGATACCAGTCGTTCTTGTTCAACCGGATCCTGAGCGAGCGCATGCGCCGCGGCCTGCCGATCCACGAGCCCGTCCCGGGGGACCTCGTCCTTCCCGCGAAATCGGCGGGACTCCCGGACCGCTCCCGGACGATCGACGTGTCGTGTGACAACCTGGACCGGGTCACGGAGCGGTGCCGCGAAGGGAAAGCCTGGGTGAGCGGTCTCCTGTTCGGCTCGGAGTCGGAGTTCGCCGGCGGAGAGCCCGGCCAAATCGAAAAGTCGATCGTCGGGTCCGAGGGCCTCCAACCGAAGGATTTCCTCGTCCCAGCGATCCCGAGGATCTCGTCGAAGGGCGCACGGCGGGAGATCCTCGCCCCCGTTCGAAATCTCGAAGTGGCGGCTCGAGAGGAGCATTTGGTCCTGACCTTCGACCTCACCCGCGGCTCGTACGCGACGTCCCTCGTCCGCGAGTTCACGAAGTCGGAATGAGACGACCTACGGCGGCGCGCCGAGCTGGCGAAGCATCCCCGCGACGTCGAAGTAGGAATCCCATCGGAGGATCTTGCCCTCCCGGAAGTCGACCACGAAGGCGAGGGGCACTGCGATGTTACGGTTCGTCGGGGCGATGCCCATTAGCTCGCCGCGATGGTCTCCCTTGAAGACGCATTGCGCGACCACGGTGTCTCCCTGCGCGATTGTTCGCTGGACACTGTACACGAAGTCCGGGAACGCTTTCCAGAGACCCTCGTGGAGGCTTCGCATTCCCATTTGATCCGTCGGACCCGTGATCGGGCTCGAGTAGACCAGGTCGTCCGTTAGCAACTCCTGGATCCGGTCGAGCGCGTCCGGCGCATGACTGTTCGCGATGTCGAAGAACTCCTGCATCATCCGTTCGTTTTCGTTCAATCGATCGCCTCCTCCTGGGTCCTTTGTACTCTCAGACGCGCCCTATTCGGCGCGGTGGACGGCTCTCATCGTCCCCGATTCGTACTCAGAACGGAGCACCACTGGAGTCCCAGGGGAAGTAGTTTTGGGAGAGGCCAGAACTCAACTGTGGATGTTGGTCCATAAATCCGCGAACCGGTTCACCGCATCGTCCTGAAAGCTCGACCGGTTCGCCAACAGCAGTTTCCGAACCTCCTCGAGGTCCTTGATCGAAAAGACGCTCTCCCGCTCCCGTTTCGCGCGGAGAAGGAGTTCCCGGTGCAGCAGTTTCTGAAGATGATACGATAAGGTCGATTTCGACACGCCGACGGAAGATTGGAGCTCTCCGAAGGTCCGCTCGCCGTGGAACAGGAGTTCGAGCACGATCTTGCGGGGGACGTCCTGTCGCAGAATCGCGAGGATCCGGCGCTGCGCCTCGACGAACGCGCGCGCGATATAGTACCGCTTGCGGTGTCCGTCCTCTTCGGACTTCAGGAACCCGCCTCGCTCGGCAACAGCGCCATATACAAGGACACGAGGACCGCGAGATTCATCGCGAGCCAAACGGTCCCCACCGACTCGACGGACCTCGTCGCCAGCTCGACGATCAGCCACGCACCTTGGACGAGAAAGATCGCGAAAGCCGCGGAGAGGAGGAGGAACCGACGTTCTCGGTGACGAGAATATGATTTGACGGAGACAACGGCAAGGATCGCCGCGAATCCGGCGAATGAAACCCTGAGGAACGCGTCCAGAGGGCCCATGGTAACGCTATGAAGGTATCGCGTTAAGATACTTTTCGGACGGCAATCGAAGGTCGATCGGAGCCGCCGGTAGGCCCGGTTCGGCCCGCGTCCCAACCGGTTGCCCGGAAGGACCAAAATCCGCTTATCCCGGACCCACGCTTCTGTCGTAGGAGGAAGGAATGGCCGTCCGCTCACGCCTGCGGAAGGTGGCCGCCGCCGCGACGATCGCGTCGCTTCTCTCGGTCGCGCTCGTCGGGCTGGCCTCTGCCCTTTCGACCGCTGCCAGGCCCGACGTGAGCCTGGCCGCCGGTCCTCCCCTTCCGGATTCGCAGTCCTCGCCGATGTTTGATTCCTTCCAGTACGAGAAGGGCCAGGCCCTTGGGACCTACGTGCAATTCGCCTACGATTCCGCGAACGGGACGGTGAAGTCGGTCCTCGGCTTGTCGAAGGACCTGCCGGTCCTGTATGTGGGGTCGATCGCCATCAGCGGATTCGCGCCCGCCCGAGGCGAGTCGACGGTCGGCTCCACGTTCCGGGCGGAGGGCTATCTGGCCACGATCACCGCGCACGACGATCCCACCTCCCTCATCGAAATCCGGACGGATATGGCCCGGACCGTGGCGATCGAACTCCCCGCGGACGCAACCAACATTTCCCTGCTCGCTGCGACGGGCTCCTGGCCCGCCGCCACGGTGTTGTATTCCGTCGGAGAGGAACAGGCTCGGTTCCTCCTCGGGGCCGGGACCTTCAGCGTGAGCGGCACCCGGCTCGTCGCGCGGATGAGCGACTCGGACCTCTTGGTGTTCAAGTCCGTGCCTCCTCTGACCGCGAATCGCTCCGAGTGGCAGATCGTGCTCGACGCGATTACCGCGGGCCGCATCGTCGCCGAAATGAATCTCGTCGCGACCTCCGGCGGGCAGTGGATTCAGAACATCGTGCGGTATCGGATCGGGCTCGCCGCCTGGGCCCTCGCGGTACGGCCCAGTGCCGTGGCAGTCCAAATCGACTCCCTGATTCCGGGAGGGGCGGTCGTCCTCCTCTCCTTCGATTCGGCCACGATACCGCTGGGGGAGCCGAGGCGCCTCGTCGTCAAGGCGAACGGGCACGAGATGGATCGGACGGACGATTCGCTCATGCTCCTCTTCGCGAACGAAGGGATTCGCGGGGCTCCGCGGTTCGCGGTCCTCTCTCTCCCGGGTACGGCCTTGGCCTTGTACCTTCCCAGTCTCGCGGCGATCTCCATCGAGGTCGGCAGCTTCCTCCCGCCGCCTCGCGAGACCGCTTTCGACCTAGGGACCGAAATCGCGATGATCGCGGCCCTCGGAATCGTCTGTGTCGCGGCGGTCCGCATGCTCCGAGGTCGGCTGGAGTGAGGGGCCCGCGGCTCCGCGCTACATTTACTTATATCGGGGACGCATCGCGACGGCGATGGCCGCAGGGGACCTGTGCGGCGTGCAAGGGTGCGGGAAGGAATCCCGTCGCTCCCTCTCCACGAAGAAGGTCAAGGAGGCGTTGCCCGATCTGAAGCTCATCGGAGAGCCGCGGCGAATTCACCTCTGCAAAGACCACTACCGCCAGTTCCGGAAGAAGACGAAACAGGAACGGGAGAACGAGCGGGCTACGTGGCAGTGAGCGAACCGCTCAAGAGGCAGGGCGACGTTCCGCCGGCTCACTCGAACACGAGTTCCCGCAACCCGTTCTTCTCGTTGAACCGGCGATTCAATCGGATTTCGTCAAACCCCATAACTTGGATTTCGTTCACGACCGCGACCTTCGCCCGGAACAGATGGCCTCCGATGGCGGCGTGGTCGAGTCCGGCGACCGTCACATGCAGGTGGATCTTCGGATCCCCTCGCAGCGAGATGCTGCCATGGAGGCCGAGGAGCTCGCGTCGGTCTGAGAACACGGTCTTGTGGTATCCCTTCGGCCCGAAAAACCCGATCTCGAAATCCTGGAGCATCCCGATGCCCCAGAGGACCGTGCCGTCCTCGATGCGGTGCGCGCGGGCCGCCGCCTCGAGGCTCGGGAACAGGTCCTCTCCGTCGGACAACTTCACGAGGATCGTGTGGCCCTCCCGTCGGGTATCCAGGGACACTCACCTCGACAACAAGGCTTCGGACCGGATCCGAAGACGCCGATCCACCGCCTTCGCGAGTTCCTTCGCGTTGCTGAAGACCGTATAGACCCGCCGGGGTCGGCAGGCCCCGATGAAATCCATCAGGTCGTCGAAGTCCGCGTGGTCGCTCAGCGGGAACTGCGCGTCGAGTCCGTAGCGACGGGTCAGATCAAACATCGCACACCAACCGCTCACATAGGCGGTCCGTAGGCCGATCCCGCCGAGCCACGACACGCTGTCGTCGAGGGGAGGGCGGAGCCACCCGGGAGGGAGCACGTAGACCCGGGGGTCCTTCCGTTCCGTCTCCGACAGGGCGGACAACCGGCGGTACGTGAGGTCGATCCCATGCCGTACGTAGATGTCCGCAAGGTCCGCGATTTTGTCGGCGACGGCCACTTCGACTCCGAGGCGGTTCACGAGGGCGATCAGCTCCTGGCTCTTGCCGAACTCGTAGCCCGCAAGGGCGACGGGCCCTTGGGCGAGCTCCATCTCGAGCCAGTTCAGGAGGTCCGCCTCCACCTCCTGCTTCGGCGGGAAGTTGTACCCCGGCCGGCCATATGTCGCGTCGACGATCAGGTTCGCGACGAACTCCGGGCGGGCCTTCCCGCACGTCGCGCCCCCTTCGGGATTGAAGTCTCCCGTGTACAAGGTGTCGTCCACGCGGATCATGGCGGAACCGAACACGTGTCCCGCATCCCGAAGGACGACCCGGAAGCCGTTGACGTCGGTCTCCTTTCCATAGGGGAGCGGGTGACCGGACCCGCCGCGGCGCACCTTGAGGACCTCGAGCGTCTCCGGGGTCATGATGCCCCCGGACGTGAGGTGGTCCATGTGCCCGTGGCTCACGATGCTGCCCGGCGTCTTGCGCACCGGGTCCAGGATCGCTTCTTTCAAGAGATCTTGGACGAGGATGCCGCCTTCATACCGGATGCGCATCAGGAACGCCTCGTGAAGATGTACCGCGTCGGCACGCGCCGCTTCAAGCCGGTCCAGTATTTGCACCGTTCGCATCGATAGCCCAAGGTGACCGTGCCTCCAAACACGGTCATGTTCCGCACCTTTCGCAGGCGGTTCCCGCAGACTGGGCACATGATGAGGGACCGCATCACGGGTGTGTCGCGGCATCGGATTTCGAGGTTCACGAGCCCCGATTCGATGGCGAGAATTCGGAGGCGCGGCTCTCCGACCCGGAATTTGTCGTCTCCCTTGAGGTCCTTCTCGACGAGCTGTTTCAGTTTCCGTTGACTGTCCACCATCTGCCGCGTGCTCAAGACTCGCCGGAGCGATTCGACGACCCGATGGTCGCTCGGGATCCGGTACGAGGGCATCGAGCCGCGAGAACGTCCCATTCCCTACTAAGGCTTCCGGGGTGGTCTGCGACACGGCCCATCGGAGGTCCGTTTTCTCGGATCGGAGGGCGAGCGCGACGGGGGTCCGTGATTACGACCGCGACGATCGACCACGGCAACCCGGCCCATGCGGGCAACGGCGGGGACCCCGACGATCGGG
>VBMR01000024.1 GCA_005878325.1 Methanobacteriota archaeon
TTCGACTTCCCCAACATTTCCACGAACAAGTCGTTCATCCACACGTCCAGCTCGAGCTGCTGCTCCCCGTACACATTGCGGGTCGCGGCGGGGTCCCTCCGGATCGGCAGCTCCCGCCGGATGCGGGTCGCGAGTCCCGCGAATCCCGTCAGCAGGCGGGCGAGGTCTCGGTCCGCCTTCGCCGCGTGGTCCGCGAGCGTGACGTCCGTCCCGCGTCCCTCCTCAGTACTTCGTGTACCAGCCTTCGAAGTGGTCGCGGAGCTTCTCCTTGCCACCGTAGAAGTCCCACCACGGCTTCGCATGCTTGTGCGCCAGGTCCGCGAGGTGCTGGAAGTTCCGCACGCCTTGGGTCTTGATGTACGCGAGCTGTTTCTCAAGCGACTTCTCCTTGAATGCGTCCTTCCAAATCGCGCGTCCTGCGAGGAAGCCCGAGGCGCCGCCGCGGCAGGCTAGGTCCACGAGCCTCTGGAAGACGTCGAAGTCGGCCCCGGCGCTGAGTACGACCCAAGGGACCTTTGTCGCGCGGCTGAGCCGCTCACAATTCTTGCGGAGCTCTTCCCCGTCCGGCGTGACCTTCGGGTCTCCCGGGAACTCGGCCTTCAGGACATCGATCCCTAGAGGGCTGAGGACCTCCGCGGTGCGGATGATCGTGTCCGCCTTGTGCTGTAGGAAATCCGCCTCGCTCTCGTCGACCGGATAGGACATCGGCTCGCAGACGAAGGCGAGGTCGAGCCGCCGACATTCGTCGGCGACCGAGCGAACGACGTTCACCTGGTGATCGACGACGTCCTTCGGCGCGTCCGGGTTGAAGTAGACGAGGAGTTTCGCGGCGCTCGCCCCGAGGCGCTTCACCTTGTCGACGCTCCAGCCTTCCAGAAGGGTCGTCAGTCGCCAGTTTCCTTTCTTCTCGTAGCCGGACGTTTCCATGGAGACGAGGAGGCCCGTGCGACCCGGGAGGACGAACCGGTTGATCGCGGGTCCCACGCCAAACTCCGGATCCAGGAGATAGCCGCTCGCGTGGGCGGCAAGGCCCTCCGTGACGCCGAGCTTGACGGCCTCCATCTCCGCATACGTCGCCGCCTTAGGATTCTCCGGATGGAGCATCTTCTGGAGGCTCCCCCGCTGGTCCATCGCAATCATCGTGAAGCGGCCCGTGTCGTCCGAGATCTGCTGGAGACCTCGGAGTTTTCCGATCGAAATGCGCATCGTTCCCACCTCGAGAGATTCGCAAAGGAACCGGGGCATATTGACCTTTTGCAACGCGAAGCGCACAAGAGAACTCACCTCGGCTGCGAGCGGCCAGAAGCGGGGTCGTCCCTAGCCAAGCCTATTTCCGGAGCCCCTGCCATTCGGCGGCTCGATGCGACTGCCGGCCGTTGTCTTGAACTTCAAGACGTATCCCGAGATTCTTGGGAAGAAAGGGTGGGACCTGGCGAAGCGGTTCGCGGCGGTCGCGGACGACACCGGCGCATCGATCGTCTTGTGCCCGCCCACCGCTGACATCGCTCATGTCGCGAAGCTCATCCATCTCCCCGTGTTCGCGCAGCATGTCGACGCCGTGGATCCGGGACAGACGACCGGATGGACCCCACCAGAGTCGCTCCTGGAGGCCGGCGCCGCGGGGACGCTGATCAATCACAGTGAGCGCAAGGTAGCCTGGGAAGAGATGGCGAAGAGCATCCCGAGGTGCCAAGCGATCGGGCTCGAAGTGATCGCATGCGCGGACGATGTCGCCGAGGCCGAGACCCTCGCGAAGCTCTCGCCCGAATACATCGCGATCGAGCCACCCGAGCTGATCGGCGGCGACGTGAGCGTCACGACGGCGAAGCCGGAGGTCGTGTCCCGAGCCGTCGACCGAATTCGGGGCGCGAACCCCCGGGTCGCGGTGCTGTGCGGCGCTGGAGTGAAGACCCGAAGAGACGTTGCCAAGGCCCTCGAGCTCGGAACCTCGGGCGTCCTGCTCGCCTCCGGAGTCGTGAAGGCGAAAGACCCGGAGAAGGCGCTCCGCGACCTCGTGAAGGGGCTCCACTGAGCCCGAGGGAATGCGCGATTCGCGAATCTCAGGGAGATTTCAAATATACCGCGAGTTCCTCGGGTCCCGGGGAATCTTCTAATGCCTACGCTCGCGGAGAACGCCGTCAAGAACTGCCTTCGAATTCGACCGGACGACAACGTGACGATTTTCTTCTACCCGCATTCGTTGGCGCTCGCGGAAGAACTTGCGGTCGAGTGCTTCAAGGCGGGGGCGGACGCCCTCCTGAACTTGTACACGGACGGCTACTATTCCGCGTACATGAAGCACCTGTCCACGGAACAGCTCCGGAAGCCTTCGGCCTTCTGCCGCGGGCTCTCCGAACTGTCCACGGCGACGTTCTGGCTCGGGGCCCCGTACGATCCCGCGATCTACCGCCGCGTGCCCGAGGAGAAGATGGCCGCGGACAGCGAGGCGGAGACGGAGGCCCACCGGCCGATGCGGGAACGCAAGGTCCGGTCCCTGTCGCTCGCGATCGGTCAGGTCACGAAGCCGCGGGCGAAGGCATACGGATACAACTTCGCGGCGTGGGAACGGATGGTCAAGGCCGCGTCCGCAGTCCCCGCGCGGACCTTGACGTCGACAGGTCAGCGCCTGGCCGGAATCCTCGGGACCGCGGATGAGGTCCACGTGACAGCACCAGGCGGGACGGACCTCACCCTCTCCGTCCGCGGCCGAACGCCCATGATCTACGACGGGATCGTGGACGACGAGGACATCGCGGCGGCCGTGCTCGAAGCGTCCATCCCCGCGGGCAGTGTCACGGTCTTGCCCTCGGTGACGGGAGCAGATGGGGTGGTCTCGTTCGACGTGCCCCAGGCGTGGGCCGGACGGATGATCCGTCGCATGAAGTGGACCTTCTGCGACGGTCGGCTGACGAAATTCGATGGCGACGGACCCGCCGTCGCGCTGCGAAAGCAGTACGATGCCTCGGCGGGAGACCGGGACCGGATCGCCTCCTTCACAATCGGAACGAACCCGAAGGCGGCGCTCGGCTTCCTTCAGAGCCCGATCGTGCGGGGCGCGGTCTCCATCGGAGTCGGCGGAAACGAGTTCGTGGGCGGCCCCAACAAGTCGTCCTTCGGATTCGAGAGCACGGTGCGCGCCGCGACGGTCGAGGTGGACGGCAAGCCGGTCGTCCGCGAAGGCAAGCTCCTCGTCGCCTGATCCGTCCGAGCGGGTCCATCCGCCAGAGGTAGCGTGCCTGTAGGCCGCCCTCTTATGGGCCGTCCCCCCGCTCCACCGCCGTGCGGAGCCTGGAGTGCGCGGCTGCGGTCTTTCTCGCGGCCCTCCTCTTGGCGTCCTCCCCCTCGGCGGCGCGCGAGACCGAGACCCTCTCCCCTCCCCCGTTCGCGCCCGCCCCTTTTTTGGGCCCCGCAGCTCCGGTCCTCGTGTCCCGCGTCTACGCGAGCGCCGCACGGGACGATGAGTTCGTGGAGATCGCGAACGTCGGACCGATTCCCCTGGACCTCGCGGGATGGGCCCTCACGGACCGGGAGGCCACCGCGACGTTCCCGCTCGACTCGATCCTCCCCGCGGGCGGTCGCTTCGTGGTCACCCGGAATGCGACCGGGTACGAAGAGGATCTCCTTGGCCCGGCGGACTTCGCGTGGGAGTCGGGGAACGTCCGTCGGATGGGAGGCGGTATCCTCCGGCTTGCGGACGCCGGGGACGAAGTCCTGCTGCTCAATCCAGACGGGGCCGTCGTCGACGCGTACGCCTGGGGCAAATCCTCCTATGATGGATTCGGATGGACCGATCGGCCCGCGGTGCGGATGGGCCGGGGCGAGATCGCGATCCGCCAAACGG
>VBMR01000025.1 GCA_005878325.1 Methanobacteriota archaeon
CGCCCATTTCTCCCGCGGCCACCGCTTGTCGGAGACGATCCCATTCCTCCGGAGGATAGTTGACCCGATAGAAGCCGGTCTGCCCGGCGTTCACCTTGATCCAGTCTTTCGTCAAAGGTCGACGGGATCGAGGGAGGGGATGGGACTCGCTCTTCTTCTCCAGAAGGAGGCTGATGGGCTTTCGCTGTCCGGCCCGGCTGATACGGACCGGGACCTTCCATCGCGTCGCGTCCTTCGACGATCCGAGGATGTGATTGTACAGGAACCGGGATTGCGAGAGGGCGATCCGGGCATCCCCCGCCTTCCGGCTCACCCCGACGTCGATGAGGGGAAAGCCGGTCTGCCTCGTCCAGGTCCCCATGAGGGCTCCCACGGGCCGTCCGGAGGCGGCCCCCAAGGCCCGCCACAGGTCCTCGGTCCGTGCGTTGCTGTACGCGTGGGCCTTCAGGTAGTTCCGGATCCCCCGACGGAACGCGGCCTCGCCGAGGAACTGCTCGAGCATCCGGAGGACCGAGGCCCCCTTGGCGTAGCTGATGTCATCGAAGATCTCCCGGATCTCCGCGGGGTCCCGGACCGGGACCTCGATCGGATGGGAGCTGCGCAGCCCGTCGAGGGTCAGCCCGCGGACGATGTCTTGTTCCAGGAACTGGGTCCACATCTTCCACTCTGGATGGAGGGCGCCCGTCGTCTTCGTGCCCATCCACGAGGCGAAGCTCTCGTTGAGCCAGAGGTCGTCCCACCACGCCATCGTGACGAGGTCCCCGAACCACATGTGGGCCGTCTCGTGGGCAATGACCTCGACGATGCTCTGCCGCGTCTGCGCGGACGACGTCGCGGGGTCGAAGAGCAGGATCCGCTCCCGGTACGTGATGGCACCCCAGTTCTCCATCGCGCCCGCGGCGAAGTCCTGGAGGGCGATGTGGTCGAGCTTTTCGAGGGGGTACGGGATGCCGTAGTAGTCGTTCAGGTAGTCGAGGACCCGGGTCGATTCATCCAGGGCCCAGCGGCCGTGGGCGATCCGGTCGGGCAGGGCCCACACGCCGAGTTTCGTTCCCTTCTTGGCCGCTCGCTCGATCGCCTCGAGCGGGCCGATGGCGAAGGCCAGGAGGTACGTCGACATTCGCGGTGTCTTCGCGAACCGGACGAGGCGCGTGCCGCCGCCCAGCTCCTTCCCCTCCGTAGGGCGCGTGTTCGCGACCGCGGCCATTCCCTTCGGGACGACGAGGGAGACCTCGAAGGTCGCCTTTGCCGCGGGCTCGTCCCAACAGGGGAAGGCGCGGCGGGCGTCCGTCGACTCAAACTGGGTCGCGGCCATGTAGCCTTCCTTCCCATCCGACATCGTGTACCGGCTTCGGTAGAAGCCCGCGAGTTCGTCGTTGAGGATGCCGGAGAAGGCGAGTCGAAGGGTCGCAGATCCTTTCGGGATCGGCGTCGCGAAGGTGAGCCGGAGGCGCTCCTCCTTCTTCGACAGTTCGATCGTCGCCGCGGCCACGGGACCGCCACCGCCTACCTGGATCGTCGCCCGCGTGACCTCCAAATCGGAAGCGTGCATCTCGACCGTCTTCACGGAGCGGAGGACGCGAACCGCGACGGATTCCTCTCCCTCGAATGTGAAGTGCGTCAGGTCCGGACGTAGTTCGATGCGGTACTCTTCCGGCTGGATCGTCCCTGGAAGTCGGTGCGTCGTTCCTTTCGCCATGGCAATCGCCTCTCCCGCTCGACGCCTCGGACGCGACCGGCTCATATGTACTTAACGCGGACCGGAAGCCATGCGGGATCTCCGCTCTGGATTGGGGAGACGTCCTCGTTCCGATTGACCGAGGGCTTATGGCCCCGGCGTGGACTCCTGCCGAGGATGGAAGACGATCGTGCGGCGGAAATCGCCGCGACGTTCCGGCGGATCCAGAGGCCGCTGCGATGGCCCATGGCGGACTTCGCGCGCACCCGCATCGCGAACCGCGGCTTCGTCGGGTTTCGCTTCTCGCGCCTCCAGGGCCGAGCGGCCGCCGGCTTCTGCTTCGGATTCGCCTTGCGCGACAACGTGGTCGCGGGCGCCAACAATCCGCCCGAGGCCGTCGCGTACGCGTTCGCGCGGCCGGTTCCCTCGTCCCTCCACGCCCGTCTCACCGCTCGCGCGGATGCCGCCGGGCGCCGACTCATCGCGTCCGGTCGGAAGATGGGCTTCCGGTTCGAGTACTTCCCCGAGGAAGAGAAGTTCGCTGTCCGCCACCGCTCGCTGGCCCGCGTCCCTCGGGAGATCTTCGTCCTCGTCGCTTCCGACTTCTTCATGTTGTCGTACGCGCCCCTGCGCGCCTCTCGCTTCCTCGAACGGGTCAAGCGCGCGACGAGCCGGCCCGGATGAGTTCAGGCGCCGAGTTCCACCGCCGCCGCGGCGGGCACATGGGGCCGGTCGACCACCTGGAAGACCTTTGTCCAGTTGTCCGCGAGGTCGCGCGTACAGCGCAGGACGCCGAGGGAGACGAGAGCGTCGAGCCTCCGACGGGTGCGGGAGGCCGGCCAGCGAAAGCGGATGGCCATGAACTCGACGACGGACCGTTCGCGGACCGCCCCGTCCGGGAAATGCACCTGGATCGCGGTCGCCACGAGGGCGAGTTCCTCCCGTTCCCCCGGATCGTCGATGTCGCCGAGGATCGTCCAAAGCCCCTTCAGTCGGCTCATGGACCAGGAAGGGAGGCCGTGGCCCCTCTGCCTTGCGCGTGCAGGTAACGTACCCTGCCGGGAGCGAGAAGACTTTAATTCAGGAGGTCGGATACATCAGCGATGCCGGTCGACACGGTCCTCGTCCCGATCGACAATCCCGACGGGCTGAACGTGATCCTGGGCCAGACCCATTTCATCAAGACCGCGGAGGACATCCACGAAGCCCTCGTCGGGTCCGTGCCCGGGATCCGATTTGGCGTCGCCTTCTGCGAGGCCTCCGGGCCCTGCCTCGTCCGCGTGGAGGGGAACGACGAGGCGCTGAAGGCGCTCGCCGCCAAGAACGCCCTCGCGGTCGGGGCCGGCCATTTCTTCATCGTGTTCCTCCGGGACGCGTTTCCGATCAACGTCCTCCGGTCCGTGCGGGAGGTGCCGGAGGTGGTCACGGTCTTCGCCGCCACCGCGAACCCCGTGGACGTCGTCGTGGCCCAGACCCCCCGCGGTCGCGGGGTCCTCGGTGTCGTGGATGGGGAACGGACGCGAGGCGTGGAACGGGAGAAGGACCGTGAGGAACGAATCGCGCTCCTCCGGAAAATCGGCTACAAGTTGGGCTGACATGTGCCGGATGCTCGGAATCGTGAGCCGCAAGCCCGCGTCTGTCGACACCCTGATGGCGTTCCGCACCCTGGCCGACACGGGGCGGAACTTCCGCGACTTCGGGTGCCCCCAGCCGAATCCGAAGACGGGCCACCCGGACGGCTGGGGCATCGCCTGCCAGTCCGCGGAGGGGGAGTTCTACGCCCGCGGCGCCCTGAAGGCGACCGACGACCCGAGGTATGAGGAGGCGGTCCGGAAGCTCGTCCGGGTGTGCAGTCCCCCGCTGATCCTGCTCGCCCACCTGCGGTACGCCTCGAAGAAGGATACGATCCAAGAGCAGTACGCACACCCCTTCCGGAAGGAGGTGGATGGCCGGGTGGCGTTTTTCGCCCACAACGGCGAGATCGAAGGATTCGGCCTGAGGGACGGGAAGATCGACACGCAGTTCCTGTTCGACCGGTTCCTCGAGTCCCTCGGGACCGCCGTCCGACCCCTCCCGGAGTTCAAGCAGGCGGTCGCGAAGGCGAAGGCCGGGATCGAGGCGGAGTTCCCCCGGAAGGCTCGGAAGTCCTCCCGACCCTGCCCGGCCGGTGGCGCATGCTCCGAAACGGGGAGTTCTTCGAGCTTCCGTCTTGAGGATTCCCGGTGGTCGTAGGCATGCCACGATTCGATACGTCGGCCGTCCAACAGGCATGTCCTGGCCTCGGCCGAGATTGACTCCCTGGCCCGAACGAAGGGTTATATAATCCCAGGCTCGTAGGGACTTTGTCTTTCTTCGGGGGAGGACTGACTAGTGTGCAGGAGATTGATGTAACAACCCAGTGTCCAGAATGCCGTGGGGACCACCTCGTTCGGGACTATTCTCGCGCGGAGATCGTGTGCGAAGACTGCGGGCTCGTCTTGGATCAAATGATCATCGATGAGGGCCCGGAATGGCGCGCCTTCGACTCGGAGCAACGGGAGTCGCGGGAGCGCGCAGGCCCTCCGAGCACCATCATGGCGCACGACAAGGGTCTCTCGACCTCGATCGGATGGCGGAACAAGGATGCCTACGGACGGCAGATCCCGCACAAGTCGCGGGCCCAAATCTACCGGCTGAGGAAGTGGCAGCACCGGATCCGGACGTCGAAAAGCGGGGAGCGGTCCCTCGCGCAGGGCCTGACGGAGATCAACACGATGGCCTCGAAGATGGGCCTCCCGCGCCACGTGCGGGAGAGCGCCGCGGTCCTGTACCGACGGGCGTCGACGAAGAACCTCGTCCGCGGACGGTCGATCGACGAGGTCGTGGCCGCGACCCTGTACGCCTCGTGCCGGCAGTGCGGTGTGCCGCGGACCCTCGACGAGATTGCCTCGAAGTCGAGCGTCGATCGAAAGTCGATCGGCCGGACGTACCGGACCCTGGTCAGGGAACTCGGACTCCGCCTCCTGCCGCAGAGCCCGCGAGACTACATCGCGCGCTTCTGCAACCGGTTGGAGCTCGACATGGACGTGCAGCGGAAGGCGAAGGAGATCCTCGACAAGGTCGAGAAGGACGAACTCGCCTCCGGGGTCGCGCCGAGTGGGGTGGCCGCCGCGACAATCTACATCGCGGCGATCCTCTCCGCCAAGCCGTGCACGCAAAAAGAGGTCGCCGAGGTCGCCGGGGTCACCGAAGTCACGATCCGGAATCGGTACAAGCGGATCTCCGTCGCGATCGGCATGGCGAAGTAGGCCCGCCAGTTCCCGGCCTCTCTCTACGAGAGGACCGGGAATCCAGGCCCGCTCACCGAAGGCGAGTCCATAACATTTAAGCGAAAGCAGCCCTTCGGTGCGATTCCACGGTGAGGGAGTGGTCTCGGACACGCTGGAGAAGGGCGACATCGTTTGGCTCGAATACGACGCCTGGACCGTGAATCCGAACGGGACTCAGACCCTCTTCGACACGACCCACGAGGAGGTCGCGAAGAAGGAGGGCAAGTTCGACGAGAAGAAGGTATACATCGAGACCCCGGTCGTCGTGGGCCGCGGCCGTTTGTTCGAGGGCCTGGAGGCCGCGATCCTCGCGGCGAAACTCGGTGAGACGAAGGAGGTCCTCATCCCTCCCGAGAAGGGCGCCGGCGGCCGGGATCCGCGGCTTGTCGAACTCCGGACGGAGCGGGAATTCCTTCGACAGGAGATCAACCCTGAAGTGGGGATGGATGTCTCCGTCGGCGGAAAACGCGGGATCGTCACCGCGGTGAGCGCGGGCCGCGTCCGTGTGGATTTCAACAACCCGCTCGCCGGGAAGACGCTGAAGTACGCCTTCAAGGTCGTTCGGAAGGCCGGGACCGCAGAGGAGCGGGTCCGCGCGGTCATTGACATGGACTACGGCCTCGGAGAGCAATTCAAGATCCGGCTCGAAGACGGCGCCGCAGAAATCCATCTTCCCGACGTCTGCAAGACGGACGAGAAATGGTTCGTGTCGAAGTTCCGCGTCGTCGCGGACCTCCGAGAGTTGTCGGAACTGAAGACGATCCGGTTCCTGGAGGAGTACGAGAAGAAGGAGGCGAAACCGGAGGCGAAGCCGGAAGGGAAACCGGCCGAGGAGGGCTCGACCGAGCCTTCGGCGACGCCGGCTTCCGAACCGAAGCCCAAGCGGAAGGCGACCGCGACGAGGGCAAAACCCGTCGCGAAACCTTCGAAGCCAGCGGAGAAGGCCCCGGAGGAGCTCTAGCTCCGTGGCCGGTGACCTCATATCGCGTTGCGGCGTACGCGAGATACGCTCGGGTGGCCCAGCACGGACAAGGCAGCGACCTCCTAAGTCGCAGATCGTGGGTTCAAATCCCACCCCGAGCGCGGTCCGGCGATGGTCACGATCGTGGCCGGTGCTGACCCGTCCCGACGAAGCCCTGCGGGTGACCAACTCCAACAGGGTCAGTCCTTAAGCCGATCGGACGTCCTGGGGCGTCGAGGCAGTTCGCATGGCGAAAACGAAGACGATTCTGGTGGCAGGAGCGACCGGACAGCAGGGTGGCGCGGTGGCAAGGAACCTCGTCAAGCGGGGGCACCGGGTCCTCGGACTGACGCGGGATCGATCGAAGTTCCCGCAAATCGCGAGCCTCGGGGCCGAAGCCGTCCTCGGAGACCTCACCAACCAAGCGAGCCTTCGGCCTCTCCTGCGGAACGTCGATGGCTTCTTCATCGTGACCACCCCGTTTGGTCCGGACTTCTCCGTCGATCCAAAGAAGGAGACCCTCCAAGGGACCACGGCGATCGACGCGGCCAAGGCGGCGGGCGTAGGCCACATCATCTTGTCGAGTGTCGCCTCCGCCGACGAAGGGACGGGAATCCCGCACTTCGAGTCCAAGGCGGAAGTAGAGGGGCATCTCAAGGGGACGGGACTGCCCTACACAATCACTCGGCCCGTCGCGTTCATGGACAACTACGTGAGTCCGTGGATGGCGGCCTCCCTGGAACGGGGCATCCTGGAGCAACCGGTCCCCCCCGCGATCCGCACCCAGCTCGTCGCGGTGCGGGACATCGGGGAAATCGTCGGCCGGGCTTTCGACGATCCCAAGAAGGCAATCGGGAAGACCGTGAACCTCGCGGGGGAGGAGATCGCCTTCGGGGACATCGCTGGCGCTCTTTCGAAGAAACTCGGACGACCGATCCGCTACGTCGAGCAACCCGTGGAAGAGGCGCGCCGCAGGATGGGCGACGACGGGTTCCGGATGTTCGAGTTCTTCCGAACGAAGGGATACCACGTCGACATCCCGCGCCTGGAGAAGGAATGGGGGCTCCGTATGACGCGGTTCCGGGAGTTCCTCGACTCGACTGACTCGCAGCGGAAGGGATGAGGGAATCCGGACGCTCACTTCCCTTTGGCGGGGCCGAGCTGCAGAAGTTTCTGGGCGGCCGCATGCGGGTCCGTGCGCCGGGCCGCAACGTCCTCCGCGAGGCGATCGAACACGGGGCCCAACCGGGACCCTTCCTCGACCCGGCGGGAGAGGAGCCGCTGGGCGTTCTCGAGGATCTCCAATCGGGCCCGGGCGATCTCCCGTTTTCGACGCACTCCGGACGACTCGAGAAACGCGGCGTGCTTCCCGATTGCGTCCGCAAGCTCTTCGATGCCCCGCCCCTCCGTGGCGGCC
>VBMR01000026.1 GCA_005878325.1 Methanobacteriota archaeon
GCCCTGCTGCTGGAACCAGGACGTCATCAGGTTCCCGAGTTCCTCGAACTTCTTCTCGACCCGGCGAGCGCCCAGGTAGCCGCCGGCCCAGCCCGTGTTCGCCTTGATCAGTCGGAGCACCGCCCCGTCGGACGTCGACCCGATCTCGAAGTCCACGCCGTAATACTGGGCGAGCGCCCCAAAGGCGATGTTCAATCCCTTGCTGCCCTTCTCCGCCTTCCCCTTCGTCGTAGCGGCCCAATTGACCTCGAAGCCTTGCGCCCCGAATGCGGCTTGCACCAGGTTCCGCACGTTGTCGATCGAGCCCCTCACTGCGATGTCCGTGTAATGGGTTCCCAAAGAAATCCCTCCGTGGACAAGAGTCGTTCGTGACGCCTTCAACGTTGTGGTGCTGGGAAAAAGGGGAGCAGCGTCGTCGGCCCGATCGAAACCAGCCGGTCGGAAGTCGCCTCGCGAGAGGGCGAGGTGGACAGGACGACTTCGCCGACCTAGGCGCGTTCGCGTCGGGACCACGGCATGTACGGCTTCGCCGCGGCGAGGATGGCTCCGAGGATGCCGACGATCCCGCCAATCGTGCCCGGTTGCGCCCCGTAGTAGGCCAAGAGGACGCCGAGCACGCCGGCCACAAGGGCGCCGTTCATCAGGTTCTTCCGCGTGATGGCCGCGGCCGCGAACAGGGATCCGCCGAGGACGAGGTTGACGATCACGATCGTGACCACGTTGTTCAGCTGGTTCGCGGCGATCCCTTGGGTCGCCCAGGCTACCCCGTAGATCGCCCCGGACAGGAGGATCGCCAGGAGGCCCCCCAGCATCAGGAGGAGCTCGTGCGGCTGCTTCGCGCCGAGTTCGGCCACGGCTTTTCCGGCCCCGTAACTCTGCGTCATGATGTCGCGACCCAGCGACCGACCTAGGGCATATCGGTTGCGGCCCGATTCACGTTTTTGATAATCAGGCCCCGGATGGCGAGCCGGACTTAGAAAAATGAAGAACAAAAAGGGGTAGGGATTGTTCTAGCGAACGCGTGCGTCCTGAGCCGACGGAGTCGCCTCAGTCGCTTCCGCGCCGGGACCACGGGAGGTAGGGCTTCGCTGCCGCGAGGATTGCGCCGAAGATCCCGATGACACCGCTGATCTGGCCGTACCGGCCACCGTAGTAGATCAGGATGATGCTGATCACTGCGGCTACGATCGCGCCGTTCATCAGGTTCTTCCGCGTGATGGCCGCGGCCGCCCAAAGGGCTCCGCCGAGGACGACGTTGATGATCAACGCGGTCGCAACGGTGGCGTACTGGTTCTGTGGAATGCCCGTGGTTGCCCACTGAACTCCATATGTCGCGAGGGTCAGGAGGACCGCTAGGAGGCCACCCAGCATCAGGAGCAACTCATGCGGCTCCTTCGATCCGAGGTTGGCCATGGCCCTTCCTGTGTCGTAGCTGTGGGACATAGTTTCAACACCTCAGGGGGGGACCCGGCCGATAAGGGTTCTCGCCCGGACGGCGGATACTGAGAATCAGGGCTCGCCTCGAACTGAGAATCAAAACGCGGAACAGCCAAGAGGGGTCCCACGACGTACGTTCTTGTTCTCTTTCCGCCGTACCGTGCGGGAGAGCATGCCGACGTTCCCCGACGAGGTCCTGACGCGCACGAAGAGGGGCGAGATCGAAGTTCGTTCCTTGGTCGATCGAGGCCGGTACGTCCGGTACCGCTACGTGCATCCGGAGACCGGCGAGCCGATGGAAGGCGGCAAGTTGAAGCTCGTGTTGCAAGCGGACACGGGCCGGACCGAGGAGTACTTCCTCATCCCGACGAAGTCGAAACGGGACTTGTTGATCCCCGCAACGGAGAAGGGAGACCGGAAAATCTGGGACGGCACACGGTCGGTGGACCTCTAACCCGCGGGTTCTTAACCATCTGGCGTCTGCCCTCGGCCTTCCATGGCCTCGCTGCGCCGGACGATTGCGGTCCTCTCCGGCACCGTGTTCCTCGTGATGATCGGCATCTCGATCATCACGCCGGCGCTGCCGCAATACGCCACGGAGCTGGGGGCCTCGGCCTTCCTCGTGGGCGTCCTCGTCGGGGCCCTTCCCGCGACCCGCGTGCTACTCGACCTTCCATCGGGGGCGTTCGGGGACCGGTTCGGCAACCGCTTCATGATGCGTTGCGGACTCGCGATCATCGCGACGAGCTCGCTCCTGGCCTATCTCTCCTTCGACTACTGGACCCTCCTTGCCGTCCGTGCGACGGAAGGAATCGGGAGCGCCTTCTACGTGACGTCGTCTCTCGCGACGTTGGCGACGCACGCCCCGATCGAACGTCGCGGTCGGTATATGGGGATCTACGTGAACGCCCTCCTCACCGGGCAAGTCATCGGTCCCGTGCTCGGCGGCTTCGTCGTCGTGAAGTGGGGCCTGAAAGCCCCCTTCGGCGTCTACTCGATTCTGGCGGTGATCGGCTTCGTGCTGATCTCGACCGGCATCGAGCCGAACCGACGTTCCGAAGGGCCCCGAGCCCGCGTGGATCTCGAGGTCGTCCGGCGGCTCCTGCGAGATCCTTCGTACGTGATCGTCAACATCGGCGTGATGGGGACCTTCTTCATCCGGGCGGGACTCATCACGACCGTCATCCCCCTCTTCATCGCCTACAACTGGAACGGAGACCCGACTCTCGACGAGTTGTGGACGGGGGTCCTGATCACCACGAACGCGGCGGCGAGCCTCTTCACCCTCTACCCGAGCGGCTGGCTTGCGGACCGGGTCGGTCGCAAGATCCCGTTTGTCTCGGCGTTGATCCTCGCGGGCCTCGTCTCGCCATTCCTGTTCTTCGCGACAGACCTGGGGAGCGCGATTCCGATCATGTTCGTGTACGGTCTGGCTCTCGGGCTGACGGGTCCGCTCGCGGCCTGGGCGACGGACCTCACGCCGCCGGAGAACCTGGGGACGTCCATGGGACTGTACCGCACGCTGGGCGACCTGGGATTCTTCCTCGGCCCGGTCCTCCTGGCCGCGGTGGTCAACGTGACCTTAGTCAATGCCCGCGTGACGATCACTCCGTTCCTCGTCGCGAGCGGCCGCGGCGTCGGCGAGACCCGGGAACTCGACGTAGCGCAACGGGATGGGCCCCTACGCGGGGACGAGTTCGTACACGATTCGGTCGGTCTCCTTACCCTTCGACCGCTTCTCGAGGACCCGGACCCGGCCAATCTCCGAGACATTTTTCAAATGCGTACCTCCGCAAGGGCAGTAGTCCGCGGTCCCGATCTGGATGATCCGAAGGCGTCGCACGGATTGCGGAATCAAGTCGAGGAGCGCCCGATCCTCGATCTTGTTGTGCACGACGACTCGGTCTTCTTCAAAAATCCGAACCTCCTGCGCGGTACCGATGACCCCGTTGCACTCGTCTTCGATTCGTTTGAGATCTTCCGGGGTGAAGTTTGCGGGCTGGAAGTCCACGCGGCTGTGGTCCGCGTGAATTTGGTTGCCGACGGTCCGCGCGCCGTAGATTCGGAACACG
>VBMR01000027.1 GCA_005878325.1 Methanobacteriota archaeon
GTCCAGGCGCCGCGACATCTCGCGGTGGCGGACGGACATGAACACGGCTGCCGCGATGCCGAGGATCGCGACCACGAGGAACAGGAGAGAGGTCGGAGACGTCGCCTGTCGTGTGAGCGGGAGGGAACTCTCGTTCACCGTGACGGATATCGTCTGGCTCTTCCCGCCACCCACGACCGTGATCGTCCCCGTGCCGCCCGTATCGCCCGCGAAGAACGACACAAACCGGCCATCGGAGGTCGGTCGGATCGTGCCGACCGTGCTCGACCATTCGAGTCCGGGCACGTCCACCTCGTTGCCGTGCTCATCCTCCCCGTGCACGGAGAGCAGGGTCCCACTGCCCGTCTGCACCGTGACGGAGGGGGTCGACACGACGAGCCTCGCGAGCGGGCCGGCCACGACTCCGATCGCCCGGGTGGCCACTCGCCCTCCGGCCGTCGCGGTGACGAGCACCGTGCCGACCTTGGGGGGCGCCGTCAGGACGCCGTTGTCGATCGAACCGCCGCCGAAGACGTCCCAGATAACCTGGGTCCCGTCCAGCCGGTTCCCATAGATGTCCGTGAGGGACGCCTGCAGGACCAAGGTCCCTCCCGCGGTCACCGTCTCTTTGGGGGCGGAGATCGTCAGGAGCGCCGCGGGTCCGGCCGTGACCGTCACCGTGACGATCGCGGGCGTCGCGCCGGCCTGACTGGCCGTGACGTGCTGGGTGCCGGGCGTAGTCGGCGCCGTGTACTGGACCATCCGAAGGTCGCCCGTCAGGTGCACGATGGTCCCTCCATCGACGGACCAAATCAGACCCCCTGCCGGGACCTCGTTGTCGTAGCGATCCTGGACGGAAGCCACGAGGACGGTCGTTGCGCCCGCTCCGAGCGTCAGGCCCGACGGACTCACCGCCACCTTGACCGCGGGTCCGGGGACGATCTGGACGATCGCGCTGCCCTGTAGCCCGCTCGAATGGGCCGTGACCGTCCCCGTGCCCGATCCGACCTTCGTCGAAGCGGTGAACACCCCGCTCGGGCTGATGCTGCCGATTCCGCCTTCGACCGACCACGTGTACGAGGCGCCCGGAATCGGGTTCCCGAACCGGTCAACACTCGAAGCCGTGAAGGTCTGCTGCGAGCCAGCCTCGATCCGTACGTACGGGAAGTCCGTCGGCAGGACCGAGATGCGGTCCAGGGGGCCCGGCGTGAGCTGAATCAGCGCGGTCCCGGTGAATCCTGCGGCCGTGGCCTGTAGGGTGTCGACGCCCGCTTGGACGCCGGCGATGTACACGGCGACATTGTCCGAGACCGGCACCACGGAGCCGAGGCTTGCCGTCCAAGCGCCGATCGTCACCGGGATCGGATTCCCAAACGCGTCGATGCCGTTCGCGGTGAAGAGTTTCGAGCCCTTGCCGACCTCGAGCGACGCGGTGTTCGGAGTGAGGGCGACCTGTCGAATCTCGCCGGCTCCGACGCCCCCGAAGCCGTAGATCCGGCCGTCGTAGTCCTCGACCCAGACCCAGCCGCGGGAGACCGCGGGATGGGAAGTGGAGGCGAAGCCTTGGAGCTTGTCCGTATCGACGATCGCGCCCGTAACGGCGTTCAGGGTCCGGAAGTTGCCATCCCAGGATGTGCCGAAGACGTAGCCGTTTGCGTAGGCGACCGAGCTTCCGACCGGCCCTCCAATCGGAGTGCGCCAGTTCACCGCGCCCGTCGCGACATCCAAGCTGACGTACTCGTTGTTGAAGTCGCCGAAGTAGAGCGAGGCGCCATCGTAGGCAGGCGTGGAGAAGTCGATCAGGTTGAACCCGCCGGAACTCCACAGGACGCCGCCCGTCAGCGCGTCCAAGGCGTACATCGTCCCGGAGTACGTCCCGACGAAGAGGTTGCCCTGGGCGAACAGGGGAGGCGACGTGACCGTGTTGTCCAGCATGACGGTCCATCGGACGGCGCCGGTCGCCAGGTCGATCGCGAGGACTTGGCCCCGCGTCGTCCCTTGGAAGACCGCTCCGAGTCCCACCGTCGCACCGCCGAAGGGCAGGCCCGATGCTTGGACCTCCCAGACCTTCGCGCCGGTCGCCGCATCGAGGGCGTAGATCTGACCGTCAGCCTGGTTGCCCCAGGCGGAGCCGATCACGAGACCGTTCGCGTAGGCCATCGCGACGCGCGCGTTGACGTCCAAGCCGATGTCCCTCTGGCCGACCGCCCAGATCGACGAGCCGTCCGTGGCGTTCAGCGCATACACGGTGCCGCCAGCGCTGCCGTAGAAGGTCGCATACACGACCCCGTTGGCGACGACCGGCGTCCCGGTGTAGTAGAAGCTGTCTCCGAGGCCGCGCTCCCAGATTACTTTTCCGGACCACGGATCCCGGGCCCGGATGTATCCGTCCAGAGTGGTCGAATACAGGACCCCGTCCGCGACGACGGGCCCGGTCCACAGGTGTTGCAGGTTCGGCGAGGACCGCCAGTGCTCCGTCATCGGGGGGTTGTGCGGACTCGGCGACATGCCCGCCCGCTTGCCATTGTTATGGAAGGTCGGCCACACATCGTTCGGAGGAGCGACTATCTCGACGACCACGAAGCCCGTCCCGGACGCGTTCCTGTTCAAGGACGACGTGCCGATGATGGACGCGACCTGGAGGGTGTCCTCCGGCAATCCCTGGGGCACGTTGACTTGGACGACGATCTTCGTGGCGGAGAGACCGGGAACGAGCCCGACGTCCGGGATTCCGTCTCCGTCTGTGTCGTTCAAGGGCGTCACGCCATCCGCCCGGAACAGGCGGACGGTCCAGCCCAGGTCCGAGGACGCGACCACATCGATCGTGTCATCGAAGCCGCCCTTGTTCGAGACGTTCATCGAGGCTCCGACCGTGTCGCCCGGCTTCGGCGTGAAGTAGGCCCGCGGCCCGACCGCGACGCCCGGCGGCGGGACGATCGTCGTGAGATGGGACGTCTTCGACTTCAGGGGGTTCGCGCTCGAGGTGAAGGTGACGAGGGAGGTCTCCGTGTCACCCGGACCGACGGCTGCGGGGACCGTGACGCGCGCGACGACCACTGCGGAGGCGTTCGACGTGAGCGATCCCGTGTCCGGAATCCCGTCGCCATCCGTGTCGGCCAGGGGCGTCTTCCCGTCCGCTTGGAACAGGTTCACGGCCCAGGCGAGGCTGCCCAGCGTGACGGTCGCGTCGAAGGTATCGGTCCCGAGGCTCCCGACATTCTTCACGGTCAACCGGTAGTCGACCATCGCGTTCGGGACCGTCTCATGGCGGGCCCGTGCGGGCGAGACGACGACCCCGACCGGAACCTGCCCGAAGAAGGCGTAGATGTTTCCGTCATTGTCCTCGAGCCACACCCAGCCGTCCGAGACGGCGGGGAACGAGGTCGAACCGAAGGCCGTCAACCCTTCCGAATCGACGACGGCGCCGGTCGCGGCATCGAAGACGTAGAGGGTGCTGTCCCATGAGGTGCCGTACACGAATCCGTTCGCGTACGCGGCGGAGGTCCCGACGGGCCCTCCGATCCCATGGCGCCAGATGATGGTGCCGTCCGAGGCGTCCAGGGCGACGTACTCGTTGCCGAAGTCGCCGAAGTAGATCGCGGTCCCGTCGTAGGCGGGCGTCGAGATATCGATCAGGGTGAAGCCGCCGCGGCTCCAGGTCGTGTTGCCGCTGAAGGCGTCCAACGCGTACATCGTGCCTTGGTAGCTGCCCACGTAGACGTTCCCTTGGGCGAACAGCGGGGGCGAAGTGACGACGCCGTCGAGTGCCTTGGACCAGATGAGCGATCCGCTGAACTCGTCGAGGGCGAAGACCGAGCCGCCGGTCGTGCCCATGTACAGGATCCCGGCGTTGATCGCCATCCCGCCGAAGGGCAGGGAGCCCGTCTGGTACGTCCACGCGACGGATCCGTCGGCCGCGTTCAGGGCGTAGATCTGTCCACCCCATGCGCTCCCGAACACGAGGTTGTCCGCGAAGCCCATCGCGATCCGCGCGTTGAAGTCGAGGCTCGTCTCCGCGAGTCCAACCTTCCAAATCG
>VBMR01000074.1 GCA_005878325.1 Methanobacteriota archaeon
TCTTCGCTGCCACGACACGCGAGATCGGCTCGACGCGAGAGTTCTTTCGATACATGAAAACGGAGTTCCCGAACTCCTATGTGTTCTACCTCTTCCTCATGATCATGACGATCGTCACGATTTGGTTCTCCGCCCCGACGGTCGAGTCCACAAACCCGACGATCATCACGTTCGAGTCGTACTTCCTCTTCGTCAACGGAGTCGCGGTCGCGACCCTGATCTTGTACGCACCGTACCGGTTTATCCTCTACTTGCGGGAGGTGAAGCCGGATCAGGAAATCCGGCGGGATGTCTTCGCGATCATCATCGGCATCTCCGGCTTCGCGGTCGCGGAGCTCCTGTTTGAAATCGTGCTCCCCACCTATTACGGCACGATCGACCTGCGCGCCCCGGGATTCATCCTCGAGATGGGACTCATCGGGCTCATCGCCTTCGGGGTTCGCGGAAAGTCCTTTCTCCAGGACCTGATCATCCCAGAGGCAGAAGCCCACCTCCTCACGAGGACCACGTATTCCCTGGACCGCGGGATCACCTACGTGGTCATGGAGCGGGACGCCACGCAAGCATTCGACATTTTCAAGGACCTCGTGACCCACGGTGCGCAGGGCCTTTGCATCACCCGCCGGGCCCCGAAGGCGGTCATGACAGAATACGGGCTCGAACGCACCCCTGTCCTGTGGCTGAGCCGGGTCGCCACCGAGAAAAACGCGGTCCGTCCCAGTCCGCCGGAAAACGTGGCGATGTCGATCGAACACTTCATCGAGGCGAGCGAGCGGTCCGTCGTCCTCTTGGACGGATTCGAATATCTCGTTGCCCACAACGACTTCGGCTCCATCCTCGCGCTCCTCCACGACCTGAACGAGAACGTCGCGATCCGCGAGTCCATCCTCCTCGTGCCGTTCGACCCGAGCGCCTTCAACGAACGGGAAATCGCCCTGATCCGTCGCGAGGTTCGCCTCTTGGGCCCGATGGCGGACGAGTTCAGTCAGGTCGCGCGCGTCACTCGATAGGCGACGAGCCAAAGACTTTTATCGCGACGCTCCGTAGGTCCTGTCATGGAGGATCCGGAACTAGCGGCGATCCGGGCCCGGAAGCTCGAGAAGCTGCTCGCAGAGCGCGCGACCGTGCCGGTACCCTCGAACGCATGGGCAGGGCCGATTCATCTCACAGACGCCACCTTCGACACCGAGATCCGAAAGCCGGGCTTGACCCTCGTCGATTTCTGGGCCGAGTGGTGTGGTCCGTGTCATCGCGTCGCGCCGGTCTTGGAGGACATCGCGAAAGCCCGGACCGGACGTCTGCGCCTCGCCAAATTGAACATCGACGAGAACCCGCGGACCCCGTCGCGGTTCCATATCACGTCGATCCCCACGATGCTCCTCTTCAAAGACGGACGTCTGGTCGACGGAATCGTCGGTGCGGTCCCCAAGGCGGAGATCGAGGCGGTCCTCGCCCCATGGTCGTAAGACGAGAGCAAGCGCGGGCGAGGCGGATCACTTGGCGAGCGGTCCGGTCGGTCGGGGCTTCGCCTCTTTCAGCCGCGGCCGCAGGTTCTTCACGATCTCGCGGAAGGCCTTCGCGGCGTCGGAATCCGGGATCTCGAGGACGAACGGCCGGCCGGCGTCCCCTCCGACCACGATCCGTGGATCCAAGGGAATCCGCCCGAGGAAGGGCAGCCCAAGTTCCTTGGCCGCAGCCTCCCCGCCTCCCATTTTGAAGATGTCCGTCTGCTTCCCGCAGTGCGGGCAAACGAACCCGCTCATGTTCTCGATCACGCCGAGGATGTCCATCTTCACGGCCTTCGCGAAGGCGATCGACTTCCGGACGTCCAGGAGGGAGACCTCTTGTGGCGTCGTCACGACGACGGCGCCGTCCGCATCCGGGATTTCCTGGGCGATGCTCAGGGGCTCGTCGCTCGTCCCCGGTGGCAGGTCGATGACCAAGTAATCGAGGTCGCCCCACTCCACGTCCGAGAGCATCTGTTTGAGCGCCTTGATCTTCAGGGGACCGCGCCAGACCACCGCGGTGTCTCGGTCGATCATCTGGGCCATCGAGATGACGCGGACATCGGCCGGACCGATCGTGGGGGTGAGGCCGGTCGCCGTCGCCTTGACCTGTGCATCCTCGACCCCCATGAGTTTCGCGATGTCCGGACCCGTGACATCCGCGTCGACGAGGCCGACCGTGCCCTCTTCCGCGAGGAGGCACGCCAGGTTCGCGGCGACACTGGTCTTGCCGACCCCCCCTTTGCCCGACATGACGACAATCTTGTGCTTGATGCGGGACATGCGTTGCGCCATCTTCATGCGCTCGCGCATCGCCGCCATGATGTGAGGCGGAATCTGGGCCGTCTCGAGCTCTTCTGCCACGGATTCACCTCGTGCGATCGAGCCTCACTCGGGTGGGACTATAAAATGTTGCGGTTAGGATGGGCTGGCCGACTGGGCCATCAGTCTCGCAAGACTCTTCACTTCGGCGATGAACGCCCGCGGCGCCGGATCCTTGGGAAGGTTCGCGTAGAAGGCGACGAAGCCGTCGACCGTCTCGAAGCCTGACGCGCGATCGAACGCTCGCGCGCGGTCCCACAACGGGTCGTCCCCGGTGATGAGCCGATGCCGCACCAGGTTGCCGACGGCAAAGCCGTTGCTCGCGGCTAGCCCGAGATTCTGCCAGCGGTCCTTGCCTCGCGCGTTCACGTTGTTGTCGACCCAACCCGCGAAGAATTCGTAGGCGCGCCGGCCTCCGGTTCCATTGAAGACGGGGAACGCGAGATCGTCGGCGTAGATGTCTTGGATATGGTTGAACGCCTGTCCGAACGCCTCCTCGGCCCCCTTCGGAATCGCGACTTCCTTCTCCATTGCGGCGTACACCGCGAGGCTATGGGAGGCGTGACCCTCCTCCGTCCGGAGCATGTGTCCGAACTCGTGGGCGATGAGGCCGTCGAGCAAGCCCGACTCGACGGCTTGCACGGAGACGAACAGCGTGTGGCGGTCCTCCAGGGATTTCGACGCCCCCATGATCGGCATGGCCACGATCTCGGCCGTCACAGGATTCCGGAGCCGATGCTTCCGTTCGTCGTAGCGACGTTCGACTTCCGCGAATGCGGCCTCGACCTTCCGGTTGCCGCCGCGGCCCGCCCGGTCCACAACCGCCACCAGCACGACCCGATCGACACACCCGCTCAGGATAAGGTTTGGTCTCCTTGCAGGGCGGACCAAAAGTTTATGGACGCTCGTTTGCTCATCCGCTCCAATCGCCCTTCTGGTGTCGCCGTGGTGGACCCGAAGCGTTCCGATCGAAAGCCCGCCAAGGTTCCGAGCCCCGAGGAAGTCGACGAGAACCTGAAAAAGGCGAATCTCCCGAAGGAACAGTCCGCGAAGTATCATCCCTACTACCAGGGGAAGATCGAGGTCGTTCCCCGGGTGCCGGTTCGGAGCTTCAACGATTTCGCGATCTGGTACACGCCGGGAGTCGCCCAGCCGTGTCTCGACATCCACGCGGACCCGGAGAAGGTCTGGAGCCTCACGAACAAATGGAATCAGGTCGCTGTCGTCACGGATGGCACGCGGGTCCTCGGCCTCGGGGACATCGGTCCGGAGGCCGGCCTTCCCGTCATGGAGGGCAAGGCCCTGTTGTTCAAGTACCTCGGCGGGGTCGACGCGTTCCCCGTCCCCCTCGCGACGAAGGATCCGGAGAAGATCATCGAGACGGTCAAGCTCATCACCCCTGCCTTCGGTGGCGTGAATCTGGAGGACATCGCCCAGCCGAAGTGCTTTGGCATCCTGGATCGTCTCCGGAAGGAATGCGAGATCGCCGTGTGGCATGACGACCAGCAAGGAACCGCGACGATCAACGTCGCGGGGGTCATCAATGCCCTGAAGGTCGTCGGGAAGAAGATCCGGGACGTGCAGATTACCCTGATCGGCGCGGGGGCCTCCAACATCCGGACGGCGAAGCTGCTCATCGCCGCCGGGGCGAAGGCGGAGCACGTGATCCTCGTCGACTCGAAGGGGATCGTCGGTCGACATCGGAAGGACGTCGAGGCGGCCGCGGAGGATTTCGGAGAGAAGTGGGAGCTCGCGCAGATCACGAACGGGGACGGCCGGACCGGAGGGATTGCCGAGGCACTCACCGGAGTGGACGTCGCCATCGCGGCGTCGAAGCCGGGGCCGGGAGTCATCAAGAAGGAGTGGGTCGGCTCCATGGCGGACGATTCCATCTTGTTCGTGATCGCGAATCCCGTGCCCGAAATCTGGCCTTGGGAGGCCGCGGAGGCCGGCGCCCGCGTGATCGCCACGGGTCGCTCGGACTTCCCCAATCAGGTCAACAACAGCCTCGGCTTTCCGGGGATCTTCCGTGGCACGCTGGACGTTCGAGCGAAGACCATCACGGACGAAATGTGTATTGCCGCCGCGGAGGAACTCGCCCGAGTGGCGGAGGAACGGGGACTCGATGAGACCCACATCGTCCCCACGATGGACGAGCTGGACGTGTTCGCCCGCGAGGCCGCCGCGGTCGGAATGAAGGCGATCGAGCAGGGAATCGCCCGCGTCCAGAAGAGCCGCAAAGAGCTGTTCGAGGGGGCCCTGGCTCTGATCCGGCGGGCCCGCGAAGAGACGAAGTTCCTCATGCAGGATGGCTTCATCCGCCCTCCCCCTCCCTGAGGCGACCGTTCGGGTTCTCAGTTCGCACGAGCCCGCGAGGCGCCCGCCTCACGAACCTGTCGGGACGGCCGCCACCAATACGTATACAGAAGGTATCCGAACAGGGGACCGAATAGGACGGTCGACGCAACGTCGGCCAGGGGTTGCAGTCGCCAATAGAAAATCAAGGAGTCCGGCGCGAAGGGGGCGAAGAGACGGAACGTGGCGTGGAACGGGACGTCGATCAGGACGTGGGAGAGGGTCCCGAGCCATACGGACGCCAGGGTGACGGGCCACGACCTCCGAGCCAGGAAGTCTTGGTTCGCAAAGCGGCTCCAGAGGCCCGACGGCCACCGCCGGTTCATCCATCGGAGGAGGGGGCGCACGAGGAGGACGGTCCCCACCAGGGCGACGACGAAGTCGAGGGTGAGGGCCCCGAACAAGGAGTGGGTCAGGTCCCGCTGGAAATTGTAAATGGCGTCGTTGTAAACGAGGTTGAAGTACGGCTCGAACAGGTCTGGAATGCAGGCGCCGACCGTGAGAGCCACGAAATCGAATCGACGCGGCCATTTCATCCAGAGGGGCCACACCACGACGGGATGAAACGCGGTAAAGGGCAACGAGAGTCACCGTCTGCCTAGCGTCGGGGCGTCCTCGGAATACGAGTATGCCTTTTAGGGGGCACGAATTTGGACCTTGCCCGAAATCCATTCGGAGCCGCCATATGAACCTGCCGACGACTTTATTGTCCGAGGACGTGTATGGAGGGACGAATGGAATCGGTGGAAGACGTCAAGCGCCGGCATGAGGCCCGCATCATGAAGGTGCGCGGCGTCGTCGGCGTGGGCATCGGCCAGAAGGACGGCAAGGAGACGATTCGGATTTACGTCCAAGAGGACCTGCCCAAGATCCGCACGAAGTTGCCGGAGTCCCTGGACGACATTCCGGTCGAGATCGTCGTGACGGGGTCGTTCCGGGCCCTGTGAGGAGCGGTCCGTGTCCAATGCGGATGACGCGAAGACCGTGTGCGAGTGCCAGCTGATGGGCCTCGAACGGGAAGGGATCGCGCCGTCCACGAATCCGAACGTGGTCGGGGTCGGCATCGGACGAAAGACGGTGCGCGGGGTCGCGACCCAAGAGGTCGCCCTCAAGGTGTATGTGAAGCAGAAAATCCATCCCCTCCTCGTGCGGGACGGGGAAGTCATCCCGCCGGAGATCGAAGGGGTGCGCACGGACATCGAAGAGGCGGGCGAGTTCTCGATCTGGCGGCCGATCCCGCCGATCTACCAGCGCAAGGTGCGGCCCGCGATGGGCGGCGTCTCGATCGGCCACTACGCGATCACGGCGGGCACGCTCGGATGCCTCGTCAAGGATGCCGGGGAGACGTTCATCCTGTCGAACAATCACGTCCTCGCGAACGAGAACCGCGGGGCGGAGGGCGATCCGATCCTGCAACCGGGCCGCTTCGACGGCGGCAAGCCGGACCGGGACGTCATCGGACGGCTCGACACGTTTGTCGCGGTCGACCCGGACGGCCCGAACCTCGTCGACACCGCGATCGCCTCCCCGTTCGACCCTCGGGACGTGACGCCGGACATCTTGGGCATCGGGCGCCTGCGCGGCACGAAGGACGCGACCCTCGACGAGAAGGTGATGAAGGCGGGCCGCACGACCCGGCGCACGGATGGGACGGCAGTCGACGTGAGCGCGACCTTGCGGGTCGGCTATCAGACCGGGTCTTACGTCTTCACAGACCAAATGGTCATCAAGGGGGAGCGGGGCGCCTTCAGCGCGGGAGGGGACAGCGGGAGCGCGATCGTTTCGTTCGATGGGAAGGCGGTGGGCCTTCTGTTCGCGGGCTCCCCCTTCTTCACCGTCTCGAACAAGATGACGAATGTCGAGAAGGCCTTGGACGTGAAGGTCGTCTGATCAGCCCTTCGACAGGGTCGCCCACTTCGCGAGAGTCGCCTGCGGAGCCGCGCGCTCCTTCAGGTTCGACAGGCGCACGCCGATCAGCCGAACCTTGCGGCTCGGGACGAGGATTTCCTTGAGCATCATCTGGCCCAGGATGAGGATGGGCTCCAGTTCCGTCGTGTGGATCTTCAGGCTCCGCGACCGGGTAAGGGTCTCGAAGTTCGAGAAGCGCGCCTTCAGACCGACCGTCCGATACGCGTACTTCTCCTCCGCCAGCTGGACGTGGAGCGATTTCGCGAGGGCCTCCAATTCCGGCCAGAGGTCCTCGTATCCCTCGAGATCGTGATCGAACGTCGTCTCCGTGCTGATCGAT
This sequence comes from Methanobacteriota archaeon, assembly GCA_005878325.1. Lineage (GTDB taxonomy): Archaea > Thermoplasmatota > Thermoplasmata > RBG-16-68-12 > RBG-16-68-12 > RBG-16-68-12. Next base: position 6,931 of record VBMR01000074.1, read on the forward strand.
TCCGGGGGACCCATCGGCTCGACGACCGCGCCTTCGTCGCGGCCCATCGCCACGTCGTGCACGTACTCGCCGTAGGCCCCCAAGAGCTCCACGAGATCCTGCCGACCATAAGTCTGGACATCCCCGATCGTCTCGAGGCCGAGCTCCTTCAATCGGTCCGCGGTCTTCGGCCCCACGCCAGAGATCTTGCGGACGGAGATCGGCGCGAGGAACTCGACCACGTGCTCCGGCGTCACCACAGTCAGCCCGTCCGGCTTCTCGAAATCGGACGCGATCTTGGCCGTGGCCTTCGTCGGCGCGATTCCGATCGAGCAGGTGAGGTGCTGCTGCGTCCGGAGAGCGGCCTTCACCTCCCGGGCGAGATCCTGGGCCCGGGCGAAGCTGCCGCCGCACCGCTCCGTGACGTCCAGGTAGCCTTCCTCGATCCCGGTCGGCTGGAGGTGGTCGGCGAAACCGCGGAGGACCTCCATGATCTCGGAACTCACGCGGCCGTACAACTCGAAATGCGGGGGGACGAACAGGGCCTGCGGGCAGAGGCGAAGGGCTTGGACGCACGACATCGCGGATCGGATTCCGTAGCGTCGGGCCTCGTAGCTCGCGGTCAGGACGACGCCACGAGGATGCTCCCGCGGGTCCGCTCCGACGACCACGGGCTTCCCGTCCAGGGAAGGATCCTCCCGGATTTCCACCGCGGCATAGAAGGCGTCCATGTCCACATGCATCAGGACGCGGGGACCGTCTCCGGGACTTGGGGCCATGCGCGTTCCCCATGTCCGACCGGACGCATAAAAGGATTCGCGGGCCCTCGACGAATCGGGTCGATCAGAAGCCGAAGAAGCCCCGGGCGGCTTGCGTGAGGTAGTCCAGGAAGAACACCGCAATCACCGCGGTCAAGAGGACAATCGCGAGGGCGAGCCCGACGGCGACTTCGATGGTCCGCGGGACCGACACTTGGGCCGCTGTGGCCTCTGGCTCCAGCAAAAACATGTACCAAATCACGCGTGCGTAATAGTAGAGTGAAAGTGCACTGTTGATTACCCCGGAAACTGCGAGGGCGAGGTACCACTGATTGAAGGGCATGGCGTACACGGCGCCTGAAAACAGGAGGAACTTCGAGAAGAACCCACCGAAGGGCGGGATTCCCGCAAGGCTCAGCAGGAAGAACATCATCGAGAAGGCGAGGAAGGGCATCCGTTTGCTGAGCCCCTTGTACGCCTCAATATCGTCCGGAATTCCTTGCGATTCCGTCCCCGCGACGACAAGGAAAGCGCCCGCCTTCATCGCGGCATAGACGCCCACATGCAGCATCCCGCCCACGAGGCCATAGGCCGCGACCGTCAGGGCGGGGTCGGTCGGGCCGCTCGCCTGGAGCGCGAGGGCGCCCACGGGCAACGCGATCAGGATGTACCCGGCCTGGGCGATGCTCGAGTACGCGAGCATGCGCTTCACGGATCGTTGCGGGATCGCGACGATGTTCCCGACCGTCTGGGTGGTGATGGCCAGGATCGCGATCACCACGACCCAGTCGACCTGGACGTTCAAGAGGCCGACCAGGAACACGCGGAAGAGGGCGACAATCCCGAGGTTCTTGGAAGCGGCGGTCAGGAGCACGCTGATGGTCGTCGGAGCGCCCTGGTACACGTCGGGGGCCCACATGTGGAAGGGGACGACCGCGACCTTGAAGCCGAAGCCTGCGACGAGGAGGACCAGCGCGATGATCAGGGGCGGTTCCATGTTCGGATTCCCCGCGAGGGTGAGGCCCGGGGGCCCCCGCAGCCGGAGCAGATCCGTCGTGGGAATGTCGATCGACGTCGTGCCGGCGAGTCCGTAGATCAGCGAGATGCCGAACAGGATGACCCCGGAGCTGACTGCCCCGATGATGAAGAACTTCGCGGACGCCTCCGTCGCCTGCTTGTCCCGCTTCCGGTAGGCGACGAGCGCGAACGTGCTCAGGCTCGAGACCTCGAACGCGAGGAACAGGACGAACAGGTCCGTGGCCGCGGCGGTAAACATCATCCCCACGACCGCCAGGAGCATGAGCGCATAGTACTCGCCTTGGTGCGGCTCCTCCGGGCGGATGAAGCCGTGGGACGCGAGGACGACGAGGAGGGCGACAAACTCGAATACGACCTGGAAGAACAGGGCGAACCGGTCCACGTTCATCTTCAGCTCGACGGTGAAGTCCCCCTGGCCCGAGATCGGCGAAGGCCACAGGGAAAGTCGGAGGGCTTTCGTGACGCCGAGGCCCATCATGTCCAACGTGACAAAGGTCGCGAAGGTCGTCCCCGCGAGGGCGAGGAGCCAGAGCCGCTCCGGGCGGGTCCGCCAGGCGAAGCCGAGGACCGCGGAGGCGAGGGCCGTCGCGATGAGGATCGCCTCCGGTAGGAAGACGGTGTACTCCGCCACTCACAAACCTCCGAGGACCCCGTTCGACCAGGCCGACAGCATGTCCAACAGGATCACGGGGACGATCCCGAAGAGGGCGAACAGCGCCACCAGGACTGCGAGAGGCAGGACCTCGAACCGTCCCAGGTCCGAAGCGGACTCCCATCGAGGATTCAGAGGTCCGAAGATCGAGCGCTGCATCGCCCAGATGTAGTATGCGGCCGTGAAGACGACGGTCAGGATGGGAATGAGGACCCAGAGGCCGAAGGCCGCGTAGACGCCGAGGAAGACGGAGAACTCCGCGACGAAGCCGACGAGGCCCGGAAGCCCGAGGGATGCCATGAAGGCGATCATCATGAAGGTCGCCATCTTCGGCACGCGACGCGCGATCCCGCCGAGCTCCGAGATGTTCCGCGTGCCGAGGCGATGGCCGAGCGACCCGGCGATCATGAAGAGGGCGGCCGCGACGAGGCCGTGGGCGAACATCTGGAAAATCGCACCCGTCATGCCGAGGACCCCGCCGCGGCCCAGCTGCGTGTAGCCGTACACCCCGGCGGCGATGCCGAGGGTCACGAAGCCCATGTGGCTCACGCTCGAGAAGGCGACCATCCGCTTCAGGTCGTCTTGGGCGAGGCACACGATGGCGCCGTACAGAATCGAGATCACGCCGACCAAGGCGAGCAGCCAATACATGTCCGCCGCGGCGGCCGGGATCATCTGGACGTTGAATCGAATCAAGCCGTACCCGCCGAGCTTCAGCAGAATCCCCGCCAGGATCACGGATCCGCCGGTCGGCGCTTCCACGTGCGCGTCGGGGAGCCAGGTGTGCAGAGGCCAGGTCGGGAGCTTCGTCCCGAAGGCGATGAGCAGGCCGACGAACATCAGGTCGCCGACCACGCCGACCGGGACCGGGGTCGTCGCGATCAGCTGCGTCATGTCGAAGGTGTGCGGATTCGAATAGAAGTAGAGGGCGAACACGCTCAGGAGGAGCGGCACGGAGGCGAGGAACGTGTACAGGAAGAACTTGATCGCCGCGTACCGTTTCCGCGGCCCTCCCCACACCGCGATGAGGAAGTACATCGGGACGAGGCCCACCTCCCAGAAGATCAGGAACTGGAACAGGTCGAGCGCGAGGAACACGCCGCTGACCGTGGTCTCCATCAGGAGGAACAGGGCGAAGAACTCGGGCACGCGGTGGTGCTCGTCCCAGGAGACGGAGAGGGCGAGGGGGGTCAGAAGCGCGTTCAGGAAGACCAGGACCACGGAAAGCTCGTCGACCGCGAGGAAGTAGTGGACGCCGAGCGTCGGCACCCAATCGTACCGCTCGGGGGCCCAATACACGCGCCCTCCGATCGGCGGCATCGAGGGCAACGTGATCCAATCGCTTCGTAGGAACCCGACCAGGAGTACCGTTGCGAGGCCCAGCACCAGGAGGGAGAATCCCAGTCCGACGATGCGAGCGGCCCGCGGCGAGCCCGTCGCGACGGTGCAAACCGCCCCAATCGCCGGAAGGAAGACGATGAGCGTGAGGATCGGGAAGTCGACGAGCATGTCAAGGACCTCCGAGCCATGGCAGTCCGGCGCTCGTGTACGCGTTGATCATCCCGAGGAAGGGCAGCGGGAAGAAGCCGACGAGGAACACGAGGGCGACGAGGACGCCGTAGGGCACACGCTCCCACAGCCGGAGATCGTGCGGATGGCCGAGTTTCTCCGGCGGATCCCCGAAGACGATCCGCTGCATCGTATACACGTAATACGCGGCCGTCACGACGATCGACAGGAGTGGGATCAAGATCAGCATCGGGTTCAGATTCTGGGATCCGTACGCTCCCACGAAGACCATGAACTCGGACCAGAACGAGTTGAATCCGGGCAAGCCCAGCGAGGCGAAGAACCCGATCATCAGGACGACGGAGAAGCGGGGCATCGCCCTCCCCAGGCCCTGCAGGTCGGGAATGTCCCGCGTCCCGGTAGCGTGCTTGACGGATCCCGCGAGCATGAACAGGATCGCGGTGATCAGGCCGTGGTTGAACAATTGGAAGATCCCCCCCTGGACGCCGATCACGGTGAGGCTCGAGGCGCCGAGCAGGACGAATCCCATGTGGCCCACGGAGCTGTAGGCGATCAGGCGCTTCAGGTCCACCTGGGCGAGGCAGACGAACGCGGTATAGACCATCGACGCCGCGCCGAGGATGGCGAGGGCCCACCACAGGTCCCTCGCGGCGCCCGGGAAGATGCCCAGGTTGATCCGAAAGATTCCGTAGCCGCCCATCTTCAGGAGGACCCCCGCCAGCATAACGGACCCGCCGGTCGGCGCCTCCACGTGCGCGTCAGGCAGCCAGGTGTGGAAGGGGAACGAGGGCAACTTCACCGCGAAGCCGAAGAGGAACGCGGCGAAGAGCGGGATCTGGGTCGCGAGCGCAAGGTAGCCGATGCTCACGCCGGTTGCGTGTCGGAGCGCGCCATGGAGGAATGCGGTCATGTCGAGGGTCGGCGAGTTCGTCCCGTACACGGCCTCGTTCACGCTCGCGCTGTTGAAATACAGGGCGAAGATGGAGAGGAACATGATCACGAAGCCGACGTGGGTGAAGATGATGAACTTGAACGCGGCGTAGCGCCGGTTCGCGCCGCCCCATATCCCAATTAGGAAGAACATCGGGAACAGGACGAGCTCCCAGAATACCGCGAAGATTAGCAGGTCCAAGGCGATGAAAACCCCGACGAGAGCCATCTCCAGGAACAGGAAGAGGCCGAAGAAGGCGCGCGGCCGTTGCTCCTCATCCCAGTGGAAGACGATCGCCAGGGTCGTCAACAAGGCCGTGAGCCAGATCAGGGGCACGCTCAGCCCGTCCACCCCGACGACGTAATTGAAGCCGAACCCGGTCCACCAGCCAACACGCTCCATGTAGTACAGGGGCACGAACGGTCCCGCGGTCGGGGGCGCCGTCGCGGTCGGGGTCCCCAGGGCGAATTCCCAGGCCGGGTTGATCATCGCGGCCAACAGGTCTGTCGCGAGGAGCAGCTCGAACCCGCTGAACGCGAGAGCGATGAGTTTCGCATATCGCTGTGTGGTGCCGAGGCCCCAGGTTACGAGCGCACCGATCAACGGGACGAGCCACAGGAGGGAGAGTATTCCGACCACGTCACCGGCCTCCGAGGAATCGCTGCAGCTGGCTCAGGCCGAACATGAGGAGGACCACGGCGACGATCCCCACCACGACGACCCAGGCGTAGTTCTGCACCTGGCCGGTCTGTCGCTGCCGCAGCCGCCAGCTCGTCCGGACCGTCTCGAGGCTCAACGCATTCACCGCGCCATCGATCACCCTCCGATCGAATGCGTCCGTCCCCGTCGCCACGTGCAGACTCCCGCGTCCGACCCCGTTCACGATCCCATCAACGACTCGGCGGTCGAACCAGTCGAAGGCGCGGGCGGAGCCATACACGGCGACGCGTCCGAAGGCATCGTAGGCGTCGTCGATCCAGTACCGCTTCTCGAGCATCCGGCGGACGAATCCGCTTCCTGGGAGGCGGGTAAATCGGTCCGCGGGGACCCGCTTCGTCTCATAGATGGCCCAGGCGAGTCCGACTCCGAGGACCGCGACCCCTAGCGAGATGGCCTCGAGGAGGTACTCTGCCGCGGGTGCCCCTACGAGGGGCATC
>VBMR01000115.1 GCA_005878325.1 Methanobacteriota archaeon
CGGAAGGCGCGAACGGCCCGACCACGCCGGAGGCGGACGACATCTTCCACAAGCGCGGGATCCTCTTGATTCCGGACATCCTCGCGAACGGGGGCGGCGTGACCGTGTCCTATTTCGAATGGGTCCAGAATCTCTCCGAGTTCTTCTGGACGAAGGCCGATGTCGATCAGAAGCTCGAGGGGCACATGGTCAGCGCCTTCGACCGCGTCTGGGACATGCGGGAGTCGAAGAAGGTCGACATGCGCCAGGCCGCGTACATGGTCGCGATCAACCGCGTGGCCGAAGCGTACAAGTGGCGCGGGATCTTTCCGTAGGCCGAGGACGCGAACGAGGGATGGACGAAACCGGCCGCATCAAGCCGGTCGCAGACGTGGCCCTCTTCGCGGGCGGCAGCAGCCTCCTCAGCATGGGTTTCGGCGGTGGAATGACCAGGGTCTTCATTCCTTGCGCGCCTCGATGAGGAACCGGCTTTCCGTGAGGAGAATCCCATTTTCGGTGGACAGCGACTCTTCCGCCTTCCGAAGCGCTCCGAGGTCGCGGTCGAGCGGGTCGAAGTCCGGGATGGTCCACGGGGCGACACACAGGACGTACACGAGGTCCTCGAACCGACGGTAGGCGGCCCGCCAATCGTGGGTCATCGCCTGCACGATCCGCAAGCCCGAGTCGCGCAGCCCAGCCTGGTAACGAGTGAACAGGTCCCCGGAATCCTGCATCCGCGGGAAAAAGTCCCGGAGTTCCTGCGACCAAGCCCTGCCTACCTGCTGGGTGAGCAACGTTCCGCCGGGAGAGAGCACTCGGGCCACTTCCGCGGGCTCGAGCTCTTCGTGCCGATTCAGCACGAGGTCGAAGGAGCCGTTCCGGAAGGGCAACAGGAGGCTTCCGCACCGGACCACCGCAATCCCCTGGGGTTTCAACCGCGCCGCAGCGACGGGGGCGTTCACCTTCCAGGGTTCGGTCGCCACGGCCCGCCCCTGAAACGTCATGCAAAGGTCCCCAAACACCTCGCCCCCTCCGGTCCCCATGTCGATGACGGACACCGCTGTCTCGAGAAGTTCGGTAGCGCGCAACTCGTACTTCCAGGGCTCTGGGGGATCGAGGTCCCTCGGGGCGTACAGGGCGAGCTGCCAGCCGGAGAAATGACGGGCCCGCTCGACGGACGGGCGGAGTCGTTCCCGCAAGGAATCCAGTTTCGACATCCCGGAAGGGGAACGCGAGACACTCCATCAGCGCTTCGACAACGTTGAAATAGGCTCGAACTCTCCCATCGTGGCTATGCCCCTGAACCTCGTCGTGTGCCTCAAGCAAATCCCAAACCCGGACCTGCAGTTCCAGATCGCCTCGGACGGGAAGGACATCCGACGGGAGGCGCTGAATTACAAGCTGAACGGCTCGGACGAGTACGCCCTCGAGGAGGCCGTCCGGCTCAAGGAGAAGTATGGCGGGCGGGTCGTCGCCATGACGCTCGGGCCGAAGCGCACGGAATCGATGCTCCGCGAGGCGATCGCGAAGGGCGCCGACGAGGCGGTCCGAATCGCCTACGATGACCCCGCGGCGTTCGACCTCGGCAAGAACGGGCGCATCCTCGCGGCCGCGATTCGCACGCTGCCGCACGACGTCGTCCTGACGGGCGTGCAGTCGGATGACTACGTGAATTCGGCGACCGGCGGCCTCGTGGCCGGACTCCTCGGACTCCCCCATGCGAGCGTCGTCACTCGGGTCGCCCTCTCCGGGAGCCGCCTCGAGGTGGCCTGCGAACTCGAGGGAGGGCTCCAACGCATCCTCTCCCTCTCCATGCCCGCAGTCCTCACGATCCAGTTCGGCGCGAACGTTCCGCGGTATGCGCCCTTGCCCGCGATCATGAAGGCGGCCCGGCAGCCAATCAAGGAGGTCGGACCCGCGGCCCTCGGCCTCGCGTCCTGGGACGCGGTCGCCTTGCCGTATTCCTTCGGCGTCGCGGGCCTGTCGCCCCCCACGGCGAAAGGTCGCGCGGAACTCATCACCGGTTCGATCGAGGACCAGGCGAAGCGGTTCGCCCGGTTGCTGCGGGAGAAAGGCTTCGTCCGGAGGTGAGCGCCTGGCCGGGGACGTCCTGATCGTCGCCGAGCACCTGGAGGGTCGCATCGCGCCCTCGACGCTCGAGCTGATCGCGGCGGGACGCGCCCTCGCCGACGGGACGGGAGGCCGCGCCCAAGTCCTCGTGCTCGGGCACCGCATCGATGCCCTGGGGCGAACCCTCACCGGATATGGGGCCCCCATCCTCCTCGCGGACCACGCCGTCCTCGCCGAGTACACTGGCGACGGGTACGTCCAGGCGGCGCGGGGGGTCGTGCAGTCGTTGCGTCCGCGGTTCGTCCTCGTGGCCCACACGGCCCAGGGGTACGATTTCGCGCCGGCCCTTGCCGGCTCGATGGACCTGCCCCTCCTGACGAACTGCCTCTCGCTCGGCGCGCAGGGCGATCGTCTCCGAGTCGTGCGTCGAATCCTGAACGAGAAGGTCCAGGCGGAAGTGGAGGTCCAGTCCGAGCGAACGATCGTCGTCACCCTGCGGCCCGGGTCCGTCGCTCCCCAGGGAGGCGGCACAGGGACCGCGGAGGTGTCCACGGTGCCCGTCACGATTGACCCCGCGAAGCTGCGCGTCACGTTCGTCCGCATCGAGCGACCCGAGGTCCATGACATCGATCTCTCGAGCGCGGACATCATCGTGTCCGCGGGCCGCGGGATCCAGAAGAAGGAGAACCTCGCGCTGATCGAGGAGTTCGCGAAGGCGATCGGGGGCGTCGTCGGCGCGTCCCGTCCCCTCACGGACATGGATTGGCTGCCGAAGACGCGTCAGGTCGGGCAAAGCGGGAAGACGGTCCGGCCGAAGCTGTACGTCGCGTGCGGCATCAGCGGCGCGATGCAACACGTCGCGGGAATGAAGGACGCGAGCCTGATCGTCGCGATCAACACGGATCCGACCGCGCCGATCTTCGAGGTCGCCCATATCGGTTTCGTGGCGGACGTCCTCAAACTGCTCCCCGCGACCCTGAAGGAAC
>VBMR01000116.1 GCA_005878325.1 Methanobacteriota archaeon
GATCGCCGCAATCGTATCGAATGCGCGCGTGCGTCGGCGATTCCGAGAGTCGGACTTTCTCGCCATGGTCATCGCAGGATCTTGCTTACGAACGCGCGGGTCCTCTCCTCTCGCGGGTTGTGGAAGATTTCCTCGGGGGCCCCTTCCTCGATGATTTTTCCCGCATCCATGAACAGGATGCGCCGCGCGACGCTGCTCGCGAATCCCATCTCGTGCGTCACGACGATCATGGTCATCCCTTCCTGCGCAAGGGAAGCCATCACATCGAGGACTTCCCGGATGTATTCGGGGTCGAGCGCCGAGGTGGGCTCGTCGAAGAGCATCGCTTTCGGGTTCATCGCGAGGGCCCGTGCAATGGCAACGCGTTGCTGCTGACCGCCCGACAATTGGGCAGGGTAGGCGTCCGCCTTGTCTGCGAGGCCCACCCGGGCTAGTAGCTTGCGCCCTTTCTCAGCCGCCTGCTCAGAATCCTCGCCATGGACCCGGATCGGTCCGAGGGTCACGTTCTGGAGCGCAGTCAGGTGCGTGAAGAGGTTGAAACTTTGGAAAACCATGCCCACCTGCTCCCGGACCCATTCGCGCTTGATCTCGGGACGATTCACCTGCACCCCTTCGAGGAGCACGCGGCCGCCATCGGGCTCGATTAGGAGGTTGATGCATCGGAGGAGGGTGCTCTTGCCCGAACCACTCGGCCCAATGATGACAAGGACCTCTCCCTTCTGAACCTCAAGATTAATTCCCTTCAAGACGTGTAGGGAACCAAAGTGCTTTTGGAGATCATCGACGCGAATCAAACTGAGACCGCCTCCAGTCCCTTGACATGGTATCGGCGATCAATCCAGTTCAAGAGCTCGGTGACGCTGAATGTCATTACGAAATAAACGAGCGCCACGGCAGTCCAGACGACAAAGACCCACCAAAGCTGGTTGCTGCCAAAAACGGCTTGCTGTGAAAAGATATTGCTCAGGCCGAAGAGGTCGAGAGCGCCGATGATTGCGAGCAACGAGGTATCTTTGATGACCACCGCGAGCTCGTTCGCTAACGGCGGGACACTCAGACGTAGGGCTTGAGGCAGGACAACGAAGTGCATTGCCTGACCGAAGGTCATTCCCAAGGACTCCGCCGCCTCGAGTTGTCCTCGGGGCACGGACATGAAGCCCGCCCGAAAGATTTCTGACTGATATGCACCCGAATGGAGGCCCAGGGCGAGAGCGCCCATAAGAATCCCCAGACCCTGACTGTGGAACCGGGCCGGAACGAGACTCGGGCCCAGAAGGGACGCAAAGATTACGAGGATAATGGGCGGCATGCCACGGAAAAAGTCGACATAAACAGATAGAGGCCAAGTCAAGACCCGGAACCGCGAGAGCCGCGCCCAGCCGACGGAGAACCCAATGGCGACGCTCAATGGGATGATGATCGCGAGATATTGCAGCGTTCCGAAGATGCCGCTTAGGAAATAGGAGGGGCCGTAGAGCCCCCACAGTGTCGAATCGAGGATGTCGAAGTGGAGCACTAGCTCAAGGATAACGATGAAAAGGATCGCGCCAACGGTCATCTCGGCCGCTCGCTGCAAGGTCCTCAAAGTCAGGCCGCGATCAAACGATTGTCGAGACGCGGCGCCAACCGTTGTGACCATTGAAGGACGGCTAGGAAACCCGAAGAAACAGGAAAAGGTTTGCGGCCGCGAGGCCGCACACGTGTAGGCTCAGAAGTACTTGTCCAGAAGCGCTCGGTACGTCCCGTCCGATTTCGTTTGAGCGAGCGCACTGTTCAGTCTGGGCACCAAATTAAGCGGATCGGCCTTGGGTACCGCGAACGCGTACAGTTCGTTCGTCGGGATCGTCCAGCTGATCGTCAAGTCCTGAACGGCGACATGACGTCCCGTGACGTCGAGCTCCTGCGGAGTGCAGATGTTGTCAGTTCCGCAGTATGTGGTCGAATCGCTTGTCTTCGCAAGAACGCCCTGGTTGGAGAGGTAGTAGGAGTCGGTGAACTTCATCGACTCGTTTCGCGTCGCCCCAGGGACCCCGTTCATCGTGATAGCGCCAATCGCGATGTCCGTCCCGTTTGCAGCGACCGAGGCCAGTAGTGCCGTGAAGTCCTGGTAGTCGCGCCACTCGTAGGTGTATCCGATTCGCGTCACTAACGTCTGAATGAGCTCGACGTCGAATCCGATGAGCTTCTGCGGGGTGGTATTGGTGTAGTATTCAAAAGGGGGAAAGGGCGTATTGGTTCCGAGCACGAGTCTCGGCGGCCCCGCGGCAGGCGCGGGCGCCAACACGTATATTCCGATTCCGACGCCTGCCACAAATGTCACGACCGCAACAATGACCGCGACTACCGCGGAGACACCCTTCGCCCCCCGCATGGCTGCCGCCGGCGGTGCGCCTCCTCCCTCTGCCATGCCCGGTGCAAAGGCGCGTCAGTATTTGAAACTCACCGGACGCCAGGCATTCGACTAGGCGCGGCGGGGGGTAATTCCGCTCATGCAGCGGCGCGTCTGAAGCATTGCTCGAGCACGTCAAGCCCCGCGTCGAGGACGTCCCGTGGGATGTTCAAGGCGGGAATGTAGCGGATGGAGGACTCCCCGCAAGGCAGGAGAATCAGCCCGTGTTTGTAGGCGTCCTCCTCGATCCGATCGCGGATCTTTGGGTCTGCCTTTTTCGTCGCCTTGTCCGTGACGAACTCGGTCGCTTGCATCAGGCCGAGTCCGCGCCGGTCGCCGATGAACTCGTACCGCGCCTGCATCTCGTCGAGACGCTTCGCGAGATGCTCCCCAAGCTTCGCACTCCGGGCGACGAGGCCCTCTTCCTCGATCGCGTCGAGGGTCGCTATGGAAGCCGCGCAGGCGACGGGATTCCCGCCGAAGGTGTTCGAGTGCCGACCTTTCTCCCGGAAGTCCAGTTCGGCGGGGAAGACCGCCGCCCCGATCGGAATGCCCGAACCCAGGGACTTCGCGATCGTGAGGATGTCCGGCACCGCTTTCGAATGCTCGATCGCCCACATCTTCCCGGTCCGGCCGAGGCCGCTCTGGACCTCGTCGTCGATGAGGAGGATGTCGTTGTCCTTCGCGATTTTCGCGATCCGGTCCATCCATCCGGGCGGAGGGACCACGTACCCGCCCTCGCCTTGGACGGGCTCGACGAAGATCCCCGCGACGTCCTCCGGGGGGGCGACCGTCTTCATGTAGACATCCTCGATGATATTTGCGCAGTAGAGGTCACAGGAGGGATACGTGAGCTGGTAGGGGCAGCGGTAGCAGTACGCGTAGGGCACGTGGACCGCGCCCGGCATCATGGGGAAGAAGCCCTGGCGTTGCTTCGCCTTGCTCGCGGTGAGGGACAGGACCCCCATGGTCCGTCCGTGGAACGCCCCGAGGAATGCGAGGAACATCTGCCGTTTCGTGTGGGCCTTCGCGACCTTGATCGCGGCCTCGTTCGCCTCCGCCCCCGAGTTCCCGAAGAAGACCTTCTTGGGACCCTTCCCCGGGACGATCTTCCCGAGGCGCTCCGCGAGACGCGCTTGGACGTCGTAGTAGAAGTCCGTGCCCGCGAAGTGGGTGAAGTCGGCGGCCTGCTTCGAGATCGCCTCGACGACCTTGGGATGCGTGTGGCCAACATTGACGACGGAGATCCCGGAGGAGAAGTCGACCAGGAGGTTCCCGTCGACGTCCTCGACGACGGACCCATGGGCCTTCTTGACGACAATCGGCGCGGATTTCGTGGTCGTCGCGACGAAGGTGCGGTCCCGCTCGACGATCTCACGCGCCTTCGGTCCGGGGGGCGTCACTTTGATGTCCGGGACCTTCACGCTCTCACCCGCGCGCGCACTTAGCGGCAGGGCGTATTAATAGTCTGGGGGCTCGGAATCTATGACGGCACTTGCGCGGGGTGCGAAACTATTTCGCCGCACCGATGCGCATGATCGTCGTGCCGCACACGGGACACTTCCCCTTCATCGCGGGTTTCCCGTTCGCGAGGCTCACCGCGACCGCATCTTTGATGTCCCGCTTTGCTCGGCACTTCACGCAGTAACCTTGCACCATGGGGGAATCACCGTCCGCGCCAAATCACGCACCCCGGATAAACATAGTGGTGGGAATGACAATTTGGCCCGAGGAAAGGCACGGTTTTTATTGGTAATGCTTATATAATGAGACCCCGATTGCTACTGGGGAGAGGTTTAATGTCAGCGCCGCCAGTCGGAACAATGCCGCCGTCGATGCCGCCGCCCGCCGGATACGGGCCAATGCCCGCGAAGCGACCGATTGGCGTAACGATCATCGCGATCCTGTCGTTCCTCGCCGGCCTCGCGGAGATTTTCGGAGGGCTTGCGTTCCTGGCGCTCGGCGCTTTTGGGGCCGCGGCAGGGGCAGGCATGCTCGGAGCCTTCTCGGGGATCCTCGGGGGCGTGCTGTTGCTCATCGGGCTGGTCACTCTCGCGGTCGCAATCGGCCTCTGGAGGATGCGCTCCTGGGCCTGGTGGGTCGCATTGATCGTGAACGTGCTCTCCATCCTGGTCAGCATCGGCTTGGCCAGCTGGCTCAGCCTGGTGTTCCCGGTGATCATCGTCATTTACCTGATCGTCATCCGAGACAAGTTCGGCATCGGGGGAGGCCGTCCCGCCGGGATGTAGCCGAGCCGGAACGATCGCCTTCTCGAGCATCCTCGGAAACGTTTATGTCGGTAGGCCCAGTGTGCACACGCATCCGGAGATTGTGAATGCTGTACACCCGTTTTGAGAGGGCTCGAATCATTGGCGCCCGCGCTTTGCAGATCTCGATGGGTGCTCCGCCTTTCTTCGACACCTCCTCGAACTCGGAGTCGCTCGCGATTGCGGTCTCGGAATTCCTTTCCGGAAAGACGCCTCTGAACGTGACGAGGATCCGGGATGCCGACGATTGAGGCCGCGCGCATCCGTAAGATCCTGGACAGTCGCGGGAACGCGACCGTCGAAGTGGAGCTCCGCGCGGGTCGGGCCGTGGGACGCGCCGCGGCGCCGAGCGGGGCCAGCACGGGGAAGCATGAGCCCGCCGCGTTTCCGAAAGCCGGGGTCGACGAAGCGATTCGCACGTTCCGGGAAGCGGTCGCCCCGCGAATTCTGGGCCATGAGGTCTCCGACCAGGTCGGCGTGGACCGAATCCTTCGGACGGTCGACGGGACCGAGAACTTCGGTCGCATCGGAGGCAACGTCGCGACCGCCGTCTCGATCGCGACGGCGAAAGCCGCGGCTGCTGCATCGGACGAACCCCTTTTTCGGTATGTTGGAAAGGGACAGCGCGCTGCCCTTCCTCTCCCGTTCGGCAACGTGATCGGGGGTGGGCGCCACGCGATTGGGGGGACGACGATTCAGGAGTACCTTGTGGTAGCACAGGGCACGACGGTGCGAGACAACGTGTTCGCAAATGCCCGCGTCCACGCAGCGGTCCGCGACGCGCTCACGAAGAAGTTCCCGAACGAGCCGCTGGGTCGCGGGGATGAGGGCGCATGGATTGCGAAGCTCCAGGATGAAGAGGCGCTCGCCCTCCTCGCGGACCTCTGTCGCTCCGTCGGCAAGGAAGTCGGCTTCGCCATCCGTCCAGCGCTCGACCTCGCCGCCTCCGAATTCTTCCGCGGCGGGAAATACCACTATCGAGACCTTGCAAAGTGATCGGCGACGACATTTTCGTCACGAATGTCGCACGCCTCCGGCGCGGGATCGAGGTCCGCGCGGGCAACGCTATCCTTATTAAGCCGAACCAAATTGGCACGCTCTCCGAAACGCGCGCCGCCGTGGAGCTGGCCCACGAGTCCGGCTATGCGACCGTCATGTCGCACCGCAGCGGCGAGACGACGGACGACGCGATCGCCCACCTCGCCGTCGGATGGGCGTGCCTCGGGATCAAGACCGGGGACGTGGGCGGGGAGCGGATCGCGAAGTTGAACGAACTCATCCGGATCGAGGAAGCACTCCAGGAAGGAACGTGATGCAAGAAGAGGAGCAGACGGGCGTCCCGGGACTCCTCGTCCCCGAGGATGTCTACCTCACGTCGGGCGTGCACATCGGGACGCAGCAGAAAAGCGCCGACATGAAGCCCTTCATCTACAAGGTGCGGATTGACGGCCTCTACGTCCTGGACATCAAGAAGACGGACACGCGGATCCGCGAGGCGGCGAAATTCCTCGCCCGCTACAAGCCGGAGAACATCCTCGTGGTCGCGGCCCGCCAGTATGGACAGAAGCCGTCGCGGCTGTTCGCGAAGCAGATCGCCGCGCGCGTCCTCGCCGGCCGCTTCGTCCCTGGGACGCTGACGAACCCGAACCTCCCGGAGTTCATCGAACCCGAGGTCCTCGTGGTCACGGACCCGGCGGCCGACCAGCAGGCCCTTCGAGAGGCCCTTAACATCGGCATCCCGGTCCTCGCCTTGTGCGACGCGAATAACGAGACACGCGACGTGGACCTCGTCATCCCGACGAACAACAAGGGCCGGCGGGCCCTCGCGACCGTGTACTGGTTGCTCACCCGGGAAGTCCTCAAGGCGCGCAACGCGATCAAGTCGGACGAAGAGTTTACGATGACGATCGATGATTACGAAGCGTCCCTGTGACGGGGCGCGCTGATGCGGTATCCGGCGGTGGCGGGAGCCTTCTACGAGCGCTCGCGAGAGGCCCTCCTGAAGCAGATCCGCGAGAGCTACACGCATCCCTTCGGTCCAGGCCGGATCCCACAGGTGCGAGCCGGCGATCGGCGTCTCGTGGGCCTCGTCGTGCCCCACGCGGGGTACATGTACTCCGGCCCGGTGGCGGCCCACTCCTACGCCGCGTTCGCCGAGGACGGTGGCCGCTCGAGTGTCGTGATCCTCGGCCCGAACCACCACGGGGCCGGCGCGCCCTTGGCGCTCGCGAACCACGACTGGCAGACGCCCCTCGGCGTCATGCGATTGGATGAGGCCCTCTACAAAGACGTCGCGAAGCCGCCCCTCGAGGACGACATCCGAGCCCACCGGGACGAGCACAGCATCGAAGTCCAGCTCCCGTTCCTGCAACAGCTCGACGCGGCGATGCGGTTCGTCCCGATCTGTATGGCCTTCCAGGAGTATGAGTTGGCGGCGGAGGTTGGGGAGCTTGTCGCGGCCGCGGTCGAGGAACGGGACGCGCTCGTGATCGCCTCCTCCGACTTCAGCCA
>VBMR01000117.1 GCA_005878325.1 Methanobacteriota archaeon
ATCGTCGCCATCATCCGGAATGAGGACGTCCAATCGAAATCGTACGCCGACATCGGGCGGATTCCCCGCCCGGGTCACGGGGATTTCGCAGCCCTGATGAAGTACGGCGGGAAGAGCGATCTCCGCGGTGGCGGCCAGCTCTCGGGTCGGATGACCGCGCCGCTCGTCGTCTCCGGAGCGATCGCGCGCCAAGTCCTCGGTGGGAAGGACATCCGGTTCTACGCCCACGCGGCGCAGATCGGCCGGGTGACCTCCCGGTCCGTGACCGCGGCGGAGATCGAGGCGAACGTGGAACGCAGCCCCGTGCGATGTGCGGACCTCGAGGCGGCGGATCGAATGATCGCGGAGATCGAGGCGGCCCGAAAGGACCGGGACAGCGTGGGCGGGACTATTGGAGGGATCGTGACGGGTCTTCCGGCGGGTGTCGGGGAACCGTTCTTCGAATCTGTTGAATCCAATCTCGCGCATCTTTTCTTCTCGATTCCCGCGGTGAAGGGAGTCGACTTCGGCGCGGGATTCCGTGCCGCGGCTATGCGGGGCAGCGAACACAACGATCCCTTCACGATCGAGGGAGGTCGGGTCATCACCGCGACGAATCATGCGGGCGGGATCCTCGGCGGGATCACGGACGGGATGCCTCTCATCTTCCGGGTCGTCGTCAAGCCGACGGCGTCCATCGCGAAGCCACAGCGGTCCGTCGACCTCGATCGGATGGAGCCCACCGAGGTCGTCGTCACGGGCCGACATGACCCGTGCATCGTGCCGCGCGCCGTCCCCGTCGTTGAGAATGTCGCGGCCATGGGGCTCCTCGACCTCATGTTCTTAGGAGGGTTCGCGCCGTGAGTCGGATCCCGGTGGCGGTCCTCGGAGCCACGGGCACGATCGGCCAGAGGTTCGTGAGCCTTCTTCAAGATCATCCGTCCTTCGACCTTGCCGTCGTGTGCACCTCCGAGCGGAAGGTCGGCGGTCGACTCGGGGACCATTGGCGTCTCGAAGACGTTCCCCTCAATCCGGACCTGGAGGCGATGGAGCTCGAAGCGATCGATCCCAAGGTACTGGCACGTCGCGGCACTGCGGCCGCGTTCAGTGCCCTCCCGGCCGAGGTCGCGAAGGATCTCGAGGTGGATGCGGCACGCGCCGGAGTCGCGGTGTTCTCGAACGCCTCGGCCCACCGGATGGACGCGGACGTGCCCTTGCTCGTCCCGGAGGTGAACCCGGACCACTTGGCCCTCGTCGAGCGGCAGACCTCGTTCTCAGAAGGCGGCTTCCTGGTCACGAACCCGAACTGCTCGATTGCGGGTCTCGTCCTGACGCTGAAGCCTCTCGCCGATGCGTTCGACTTCGAGGCGGTCCACGTCTCGACCTACCAGGCCTTGTCCGGAGCCGGGTATCCGGGCGTCCCGTCGCTCGACATCGTGTCAAACGTCGTGCCGTTCATCGAGGACGAAGAGGAGAAGATGCATCAGGAGGCGAAGAAACTCCTGGGCACTCGTTCGGACAGGATCGTACCCAGCTCCCTTGACGTGTGGGCGAACTGTGTCCGCGTCCCGGTGCGGGATGGGCATCTGGAAGCGGTCTCGATCCCCCTCCGGGAAGACGTTACCGTGGACGAGGTCGCGAAGACGCTCGCTTCGTTCCGAGGGGAGCCGCAACGGGAGAACTTGCCGACCGCCCCGAAGCAGCCGGTTCTCGTCCGCACGGAGCGGAACCGGCCCCAGCCGCTGCTCGACGGGATGGCGGGGGAGCCCGCGAGGGCCCGCGGGATGGCCGCGACGGTCGGTCGGATTCGCGTCTCGGATCGGGTCCTGCGGTTCTTCGTCCTCTCGCACAACACGCTCCGTGGCGGGGCGGGCGGGAGCGTCCTGAACGCGGAGCTGGCCCATCGGAGAGGGTACCTTGACTGAGCCAGCGAAGGTCGCGAAATTTGGCGGGAACTGCGTCTCCAGTCCCGACATGTATGATCGCATCGCGAAGATCCTCCAGGCCGACCGCTCCCGGAAGTTCGTCGTGGTGTCGGCTATCACCGGGGTCACGGACTCCCTCCTGGACGTCCTCGCGAAGCCCCGGGAGGAGAAGGAAATTGATCGGTACATCCAGGAGATCCGTCGCGTGCATGTGGGCCTCCTCCCCGAGTCCCGGCCGGTGCGTTCCCCGTTTCTGGAGGCGATCGAGGCCCTCACGACGAAGCTCGAGCGACTGCTCTACGGAATCGCCTACACCGAGGAGACGACTCCGCGAACGCGGGACTTCGTCTTGTCCTTCGGCGAGCGGCTGGGCGCCCAGGTCGTCGCCGCGAACTTGCGGGAGCGTGACGTCGACGCGGTTCCCCACGAGGCCGATCTCGTGGGCCTGATGACGGACGACAATTACGGAAATGCGACGGCTCTGCTCGAAGAGACCCGTCGGCGCCTTGCGCCGTTCCTGGGGCGGCAGGCGGCCGCAGGCCACGTCAGCGTCCTCACTGGATTCTTCGGCCTTTCGCAGGAGGGCAAGACCGCGACGTTCGGCCGCGGCGGATCGGACTACAGCGCGGCGGTCGTCGCGTACGCCCTCGAGCTTCCCACCGTCGAAGTCTGGAAGGACATCGGCGGATTCATGAGCGCGGATCCGAAGATCGTCCCGGAGGCGTTCTCGCTCGCGGCCCTCTCCTACGACGAAGCCTCGGAGCTCTCGTATTTCGGCGCCAAGGTCCTGCACCCGCGGTCCGTCCAACCGGCGCAGGCGTCCGGCGCCTCCATTGTCCTGAAGAACATCTTCGAGCCGGAAGTCGTTGGGACCCGAATCGGGCCCGACACGGTCGATCGCACGGGCGACGTGAAGAGCATCTCGTACGTGCGGGATCTCGCCACCCTGAAAGTCTTCGGCACCGGGGCTGGGTCCAAGGAAGCGCTGCTGTCCCACCCCGCGACCGCACTCGCGGACGCGGACATCAAAGTGTACACGGCGGCCACATCCCAGACCTGCGTGGCGTTCCTCGTCGATTCGGACGCGGTCGCCCGCGCGAAGAAAGCCCTTGGACGGCTGCCGGCCGGGATCGTCGATCGGATTGAGCTCCTGACGCACGTGTCCCTCATCTGCTTCGTCGGCGAGGGACTCGGATACGCCGAGGGCATCGCGGCACGAGTGTTTCGAGCCGTTGCGGACCGGCGGATCAACGTCCAACTCATCTCCGCGGGCGCGTCGATGGTCGCCTACACGTTCACCGTGGAGACGAAGGACCTGGAGCAAGCGGTCCGCGC
>VBMR01000118.1 GCA_005878325.1 Methanobacteriota archaeon
GGTGAGCCTCGGCCTCGCGAACATGACCCCCTGGCAATGTCCGCGGGACGTGTCGGAGGACGAGATGGCGAAGCGCCTGGCCAATCTCGCATCGCAGGTCCAGCGGCCGGAATTGGCCATCTACAACGTCCATGCGCCTCCGTACGGGACTGGGCTCGACCTGGCGCCGAAGCTCGACGCAACCCTGACCCCTAGGCTCGGGCCGGGAGGGCGGCCTGAGATGATTCCCGTCGGAAGTCGGGCGGTGCTCGAGGCCCTGCAGGCCGCCCAACCGCTCCTCGGCCTCCATGGCCACATCCACGAGTCCAAGGCCTTCGTCCGAATCGGCCGGACCCTGGCCATGAACCCCGGGAGCGAATACCAGGAGGGAATCTTGCGAGGCCTGCTGTTGGAGCTCGAAGGGGATCGGCTGCGAGACCACCTGTTCGTCCACGGCTGATCATCGCACGACGGATTCCACGTCATTCCACCACTGGTGGGTCGCGAGCCTCCGTTCGCCGCGCCTCCAGGAGCGGCTCTTCGGGGTCTGCTCCGTCACCTGGAGAAGAGCTCCGACTTTCTCCCGCACGGCTTCCGCATCCGTCCGATCCAGAAGTCCCGTATCCGCGAGGCGGCCCGCCATCGTGCGGATCTCCGCGAGGTTCGCGGTCGCATCCTTCCAAAATCCCCAGTCGTCGGCGAGCGGCGCGACCACGCGGGCGATCTCGATCGCATCCGTGTCATCCCCATCCGACAAGCGATGGGCGAGCAACAACAGGATCACGTCCTTGAGATCCTTGTCCGTGACGCGGTGGATCTGGAGCTTTGAAAGAAGGAGGTCCGCCGGCGTCAGGGTGGGAAAGTCCCGGTCGAGACGGCCCGTTCCCGGCTCTCCGAGATCGATCGTGTGGCTGAACCGGAGTCGGTCGAAGAAGACGTCCACCTGGTATCCCTTCGCCGGTTGCGAATAGATGATCCGTTCCTTCCCGTGGAACAGCATCGCTTGCGGATCGGCCAATAGACCAAAGCGATCCTCGAGGAGAGTGCGTACCGCCGCTCGTTCGGCGCCGTAGGCGGCGAAATCGAGGTCCATGAATCTCCGGTGGGCATCCCCGAGCCGATTCAGCCGAGCCTCCAGGGCCTCCCGTCCCGGGGAGTGAAGATGCACAGCGACGGCGCCCAAGAGGCGGAGGCGCAACCCCCGATCTCGGGCCGCGTCGGTGATCGCACGAGCCTCTGCGAGGAGCGTCGCGTCGTCGGCCGTGCGCGCCGGATGGCAGAGGGCCGAATGAACGTTGCCGATGCGAACCGGTTTTATCTTCCCGGAGCTTTCCGGGACTGGGGGTTTCCGTCGTGAAGCGGATTTCATTCGAAGACGGGCTGATCTATTCGTTTCGTCCCGAACTCGCGTCGGTCGCCACCGTCCAGTCCGGCGAGACGATGGAGTTCGTGTGCCAGGACTCTTGTGGCGGCCTGATCCGGTCCGAGAAGGACACCCTGGATCGGCTCGATTTCAATCGGGTGAATGGCGCGACCGGCCCCGTACAGGTGGCGGATTCGCGACCCGGGGACGTCCTCCGAATCCGCATCAAACAAATTCAGGTGGCCCGCGAGGGGTTCCTCTCCATCCTGCCAAAGGCCGGAGTTCTCGGAGACGACGTCCCCGAACCGAAGACGAAGATGGTTCCGCTGGATGGCGACGTGGCCGTGTTCTCGAAGGGCGTCCGCCTGCCGATCCGCCCGCATGTGGGCACGATCGGGGTCGCGCCGCGGGACAAGGAGTGGACCACCTTCTACCCCGGGGACCATGGTGGCAACTTGGACACGAAAGAGATCTCCCAAGGCCACGCGGTCTATCTCCCGGTCTTCCAACCGGGGGCCCAGCTTGCGATGGGCGACATCCATGCGCTCATGGCCGACGGGGAGGTGTGCGTCACGGGAATCGAGATCGCGGGCCGCGTGCGCGTCCAGGTGGACGTCCTCCGAGGTCCGTCGCTCCACCGTCCGGTCGTCGAGACGCCGAAGGAATGGATGGCCCTGGCGAGCGCGCCAACGCTCGATGAGGCCGCCCGGCTCGCGACACGCGACGGCGTCGATCTCCTCTCTCGCGGGGCGAAGCTCCCCTGGGAGGACGCGTACATGCTCGCGAGCATCGCCTGCGACTTGCGGATCAGCCAGGCCGTCGATCCCTGGCGGACCGCGAAGCTCGTGATTCCCAAGACGCTGATGCGGCACCTGCCGGCCTGACCTGCGGCGGGCTCGGCTGGACTTGCGTTTCAGCACTCATAGAGGTCGTCACACCGATGGTCGGCTAGACCCTCTTCTCATCACGAACGCGCCCGGCCGAACGGCGCGCCGATAGAAGGCATTTGCGAAGCCGCGGACGTTCCCTCCGGGCGACCGTTTTCAGGGACCGGAATGTCGTGGGAAACTTCTTAACATGATAACAGACTTGCTTCTCCATATGGAAGTCCCTCCCGGCCGAGTGGAACGAATCTCGGACGGGGGAGCGGAGACGATCCGCTCGATCTTGGCCGAACTCCGCGCCATGAAATTCAATGGTCTCCTCAAAACCTCCGTGTTCCGAGGCGACACGCCCTCCCAAGGTGTGCTCGTCCTGCGGGGCGGAGACGGCGTCCTCGCGGAGCACCGTTCCCAGGTGGACGTCGCAGGCCCCGAGGCCATCGCGGAGATCCTGAAGGACGCGACGAGCCCGCGGGCCCAGCTCGAGGTCCGCACGTACGACTACGGCCATTCGAAGATCAGCATCGATCATCTCCAGCGCAGCAACCCGGACGCCGCGGTGCCCGGCATCGGCGATCCGGACCGGGTCTTCGCCCAAGTGGAAGCGATGGAAGCGGCGGCACGGGAGTCGTACCTGCAGGAACTCCAGGGGAAGCGGGAAAAAGAACAGAAGCTCGTGGACCGCGAAGAGGAACTGTATCGCCGGAAGTGGGAGCTGGAGCAGGAGTATCAGCGCAGCGCGATCCGCCAAAAGGAACTCGACTCCTTGCGGTCGGAACTCCAGGCCGTGAAAGAGGCGAGCGGCATGATCTTGCGGCAGCTCGAAGAACGCCGGTCCAAGGAGAACGTGGAGGTCCAGTCCCAGCGGACGCTCCTGTCGATTGAGGCGGAGAAGGTCCGGACGGAACTCGAGGCCCAGCGCCGCGCCCTGGCGGCGCGGACGGCCCAGCTCGCGGAACTCGAGCGGGACTTCCAGGCCCGCGAGGCGATCCTCTCGGAGAAGGAGGCCGCGTTCGGCTCGCACGCGGGGACGATCGGGCAGGAACGGAAACAGATGACGGAACTGTACGCGAGCCTGCAGTCCGAGATGGAGAAGATCTCCGAGGCCCGAGACGCGTTCGATAGTCGACTCGCAGAGACGGAGCGCCGCGAGAGGGACCTGATCCTGCGGGAGCAGGTCGTCCAGGAGAGAGAGGAGAAGCTCCGTCAGCACGACGCCTCCGTATCTGCCAGAGAGAAGGTGGTGGGAGAGCGAGATCAGGGCTTCGCCAAGCAATCGAAAGAGCTCGAGGAACGCGAGGCGAGCCTGCAATCCCGCGTCGAGGCGATCGCGAAGCAATCCGCAGCCGTGGAGGAAGAGGACGCGTCCCTGGACGTCCGACGGGAGGAGCTCGCCTCCGCGACGAA